>JADZEM010000065.1 GCA_020850535.1 Chloroflexota bacterium | reverse complement strand
CCCGTCGCGTTCTCCGATCTCCTGCCGACCACGACGAAGGGAGGTGCCCTCACTACCTCACGCTAGCCCTGCCGGGGTGGGGACTTTTCCCTGGCCACCGGTGGGGACTTCCGCGTGGCCATTGACATTCATTCGCGAGTTGCTGGTACCGAGCCCTATAGGGCAGGAGTGAAGCTGGGACGAGCGCAACGTTGTCCAGCCGCGCCTTCCGAATCATCCTGGGTGGTGCCTTGAGTGAGCGCACGATCCGGTAGAGCCGCCCCGTCTTCGGATCGACCGCCCGCCGCTGTGTTCGATCCTTAGGCTCACGCGGCGTCATAGACTGGTCGCCTCCATCAGCTTCCGCTTATTCACCGCATTCGGGTTGAGGTACCCCTGGGTCGTGGAGGGCTTCTTGTGGCCCATCCAGTCCATCAGGTCGGGCAGGGGGATGCCCGCTCTGGCCTTGTGGTCGGCGAAGGTGCGTCGGAATGCGTGGGGATGGCCTTCTTGGCAATGCCGGCCGCCTCACGGTACGTGGTGACCAGCTTCCTGACCCACCGTTGGCTGATTGGCTCGTCGTAGCGGTTATCGGTGGCCTCTCTCCGCGCCGGAGTAGGGTCGGGGGTGAGGCTCTCCAGGGAATGTTCACGAGCAACTCGTCCCGTGCTCGCTGGCTTTCGCACGTGAGAGTGCTCCCCGGTGGCCCGACCCGATTGTCAGCCTGCCCGTCTCGGAGTAGAATCGGCACACTTCACACCGCGTTGGTGTGTCGATGGCAACAGGGAGGGGATCATGGCGTCCACTGGCGGACAACGGAAGACCGCGACGGGTCGTCGCTCAATCACGCGCCGCGAGTTGATGCGGCAGGTGGCGCTCGGCGTGGGCGCTGCCGCGCTCCTCGGCTCGACGCCGGCCCTGGCCGCCGAGCTGACCGCCGAGACCGTCAAGAGCGATCCTCGGCAGGTCGCTGTGCCAGCCGTCCGGCAGAGCGTCGGCACGGTCACCATCTACTCGGCGCTCAACGAGTCCACCAACAACGCCTTCGTCGCCGCGTTCAAGGAGGCCGTGCCCGGTGCCGATGCCCAGCTGCTGCCGCTGGCCGCCGCCGGCGAGCTTCAGACCCGTATCCGCACCGAGAAGAACTCGCCCAAGGCGGACGTCTTTATCGGCGGCTCCAGCGAGTTCCACGATCCGCTCGGGAAGGAAGGCCTGCTGGAGCAGTACGTCTCGCCGAACGCGGCGACGGTGGACGCCGCGTACAAGGATCCCGATGGAAACTGGGTCGGCTGGTACGTCGGCATCTTCGGGCTGGTCATCAACACCGACCGCTGGAACAGCGAGATGGCCGGCATGGCGAAGCCCGGGACCTGGGACGACCTCCTGAACCCGGCCCTGGCCGGCAAGCTCGACATGCCAGACCCGGTCAAAACGGGCGGCGGCTACATCTTCATCGCCAACCAGGTGTTCCGGTTCGACCGGGACGAAGAGAAGGCGATGGAGTACATGAAGGGCCTCCACAACAACATCGGGCAGTACGTCGGCACCTCGCCGCAGGGCATCGAGCTGGTGGCGCAGGGGCAGTTCCTGATGGGGCCGAACTGGGGCCACGACATCCTGACGGCCGCCAACCGTGGCATGCCCGTCGAGTTCGTGGCGCCGGCCCTCACAGCCAACGAGGTCGGCGCGGTCAGCATCGTCAAGGGCGGCCCGAACACCGAGGGCGCGAAGGCGTTCGTGGACTGGGTGCTCACGCCCGATGCCGCGGCCCTGAATGTCAAGCTGTCCAACCGGCTCTCGGTGCTGCCGAGCGTCCCGCCAGCCGCCGGCGCCCCGACGCTGGATCAGGTCACCCTGACGAACTACGACCGCGTCTGGGCCACCGAGAACAAGGACCGCCTGATCAAGAAGTGGCAGTCGGCCATCGGGATGTAGAGCGTCCGGTGAGGGACAAGAAGGCCCTCACCCCCAACCCCTCTCCCTGTGCGCGGGAGAGGGGAGGCATATCAATGCGGTTCGGCACTGCGACTCATGCCCAGTCGTGTGGGTACAGCCGTGTAGTTGTTCCGTCTCCCCTCTCCCGCGCACAGGGAGAGGGGTTGGGGGTGAGGGGCCTTTCTCGCTCCGCGAGGACGCGGGGTGAGGGCCTCTCCGTCATCTCCTGCGAACCCACGCCTGAGGCCGCCATGCATGTGACCGCGCCATGAAGGTGTTCATCCGCGAGCCTGCCCTCGGCCTGACCGCCCTGGTGCTGGTCGGGTTGATGATCGCGTTCATCATCATCCCGCAGGTACAGGTCGTGCTGGCGCCCGGCCTCAAGGGGTACGAGGCGTTCTTCCGCGAAGGGCCGAACTGGATCCGGGCCACCCAGAACAGCCTCTGGGTGATGCTCTACTCGACGACGACCGCCGTCGTCCTCGGGTTCATTTACGCCTACGCGATGGTCTACAGCCGGATGCCCTGGAAGCGGTTCTTTCGGCTGATCGCGATCCTGCCGATGCTCTCGCCGCCGTTCGTGGTGGCGGCCAGCTACATCCTCCTCTTCGGGCCGCGCGGCCTCATCACCTTCTACGTCTTCGGCAAGAGCCCGAACATCCTCGGGTTCTACGGGCTGTGGGGCGTCCAGACCATCGCCTTCTTCCCGATAGCCTACCAGTTGATCGCCGACGTGCTGGCGCGCTCCGATCCCAGGCTGGAGCAGGCCGCCCGCAACCTCGGGGCCGGCCCGTGGAAGGTCTTTCTGACGGTCACGCTGCCGCTCTCGCGGCCGGGCCTCGTCGCGGCGATCCTGCTGGTGGCGATCTACGTCGTGGAGGACTTCGGGAACCCGGCCCTGATCGCCGGGCAGTACACCGTCCTGCCAACGCTCGCCTACGGCCTGATCTCCGGCTTCGGCGACTTCGCCGGCGCGGCCGTCGTCAGCACGATCCTGCTCGGGCTGGCGATGACCATGTACGTCATCCGCCTCAAGCTGGAGGGCCGCCACGGCTACGTGACGGTCAGCGGGCGCGGCTCCTCGATCCCCCGGCCACCGGTGCCGCGCGTCGTGAACTGGGCCTGCTTCGCGATCTGCCTGATCCTGGCAGTGCTGATCGTCCTGGTCTACGGTGTCCTGATCCTGAGCGCGCTGGTCGAGGCGTACCCGTTTAACTTCACGCCCACGCTGAAGCACTTCGCCTACGTGGGCGCGCACTTCACCTCGCTGCGGAACAGCCTGATCTACGCGCTCGTCGCGGCGGCCGTCTGCTCGCTGCTGGCGATGCTGCTGGCCTACATCGTCCAGCGAAAATCGTGGCGCGGGCGCGGGCTGGTGGACTTCATCGCGATCGTGCCGGCCGCCGTCCCGGGCATCTTCTTCGGCATCGGCTACGCCACGACCTTCAACCAGAAGTGGCTGGACTGGCTGGATCGGGGCGCATTGATCACCATCAGCATGATCTTCTGGAACATCCCCGTCGGCTACCGGGCGGCCGTGGCCGGGCTGCAGCAGATCGACCGCTCGATTGACGAGGCGGCGACCAGCATGGGCGCGAGCAGCCTGCGCTCGTTCCGCGACGTGCTGCTCCCCATCCTGAGCGGCCCCCTGACGACGGGCTTCGTCACTACGTTCGTGCGGGCCATCACGACGCTCTCGGTGGTCATCTTCCTGTTCACGCCGTCCACGACCGTCGCGACCATCACGATCTTCCAACTGGTCAACGATTTCAACTGGGGCGGGGCCACGGCGTTCACCGTCTCGGTGATCGGGTCGGCAATCCTCGTGCTGCTGGTGGTCTGGACGATTGCCGGGCGGCGCGTCAATCTCGAAGAGGTGGCCGGTGGCTGAGTCGCAGCGGATCGAGCCGCACATCCGGCTCGTCAACATCACCAAGCGATTTGGCCCAGTCGGGCAGAATCCGCCGGCCGTGGACAACATCTCGCTGGAGGTGCCGCGCGGCAGTTTCACGACGCTGCTCGGGCCGTCCGGCTGCGGCAAGACCACCACGCTGCGGATGATCGCCGGCTTCTACGAGCCGGACGCCGGCGACATCCTGCTCGGCGACCGCCGCATCAACGACGTGCCGGCCCACCGGCGCGGCACCGCGATGGTCTTCCAGGACTACGCCCTCTTCCCGCACATGAGCGTGGCCGAGAACGTCGGCTACGGCCTCAAGCTGGCCGGCGTGAAGGGGCCAGAACGCCAGCAGCGGGTGGCGGACACGCTCAAGTTCCTGGGCCTCACTGGCCTGGAGAAGCGCTCCCCCAGCCAGTTGAGCGGCGGCCAGCAGCAGCGCGTGGCGCTCGCGCGGGCGCTGGTGATGAACCCGGAAGTCTTGCTGCTGGACGAGCCGCTCTCCAACCTGGACGCCAAGCTCCGCGTCAGCATCCGCGACGAGCTGATGTCGATCCAGCGGCAGCTCGGCATCACCACCATCTACGTCACCCACGATCAGGACGAGGCCCTGGCGATGAGCGACTGGGTGGCCGTCATGAACCGCGGCAAGGTGGAGCAGTGGGGCCCGCCCTGGGACATCTACTACCACCCGCGCACGCCGTTCATGGCCGACTTCGTGGGGACCGTCAACCTCGTGAAGGGGCAGGTGGCCTCCGCCGGGCCTGACGCCGCCCACGTTCGCGTCGGGGATCAGACCATCGTGGTGCCGGGCGACTGGTCCGCGCTGTCCTCGGGCAGCCAGGTCGTGCTCTCGATCCGCCCGGAGAGCCTGTCGGTCGCCGCGCCGGCCGATGCCCACGTCCATGCTGGCGCGGTCTTCCACGGCGAGGTGGTTCGGCACACGTTCCTGGGCCGGCTGATGCGCTACGCGGTCAGGTCCGATGGCCAGGAGTGGCTCGTCGACCAGCCAGACCCGGGCGCCGGGCCACCGCTCGCAGGCTCGGTGGTGGTCCAGGTGAACGCCTCGCGGGTCCACATCATCCCGGACGCTGGGTAGTCAGCCGGCGGCTGCCGCCGGCCGCGGCACGGGCGCCCGTCGGCGGCCGAGGCCGGCCGCTGTGAGCGCCACCATCATGACCAGCGCCGCGGCCGTGATGCCGGCCCCCAGCAGCAGGCTGGTCGGGCGGTAGCGCCAGGTCACCGTATGTTCGCCGGGCGGGACTTCCACCGCCCGGAACAGGTAGTTGGCGCGCTCCGAGCGCGCCTCCACGCCGTTCACCGTCACCGCCCAGCCCGGGAAGTCGGCGTCGGCCAGCACGAGGTAGCGCGTCTCCTGGGCACGGACCTGAATCTGCACCAGGTCCGGCTCGTAGCGCACGATCTCAGCCCGTTCGGCCGGGGCGATGGGCGGGCCGTCGAGCACCACGTGGACGCGCTCCTCGGCCGGCCGTTCGAGGAGCGCCGTGGTGCGGGGATTCAGCGCGTCGTCGGTCAGCCGCACGATGGTCCAGTCGTTCGGCGGGGCGCTGACGGCGCGCGGAGCCAGGTAGGCGCGCGGCTGTGCGCCGAGGTTCTCGTAGATGAGGGTGGCGTCGGCGTCGTAGGCCACGCGGTACTTGGCGCGGTGGGACGCCAGCACGGACCGCACGACGTTTGGTCCCCGCTCGTGCAGGCCCAGGCCGGCCAGCCGCAGCAGGCCCGTCCGCGCGACTGCTCGCACGTCGATCTGCTCGATCTGGAGCGTGGAAGGCAGCGGCAGATCGGCCAGGTAGACGTCGCGCGGGAACGCCTTGCCCGCTGGATCGCGCGGCTCCCAGCGCATCCCCACCTGGGCCTTGCGGTGGGCAACCGCGCCGGGATGCTGGTCGTAGGCCGCCTCGGAGAGATGCTCGCCGGCCCGCAGCACCAGCGTCAGGGGGGAGAAGCCGCTGCCGGAGACGGTGATCTCCGCGACCGGCTCGCCGTCTGCGAGGCTGCCGCCATATGTCAGGCTGCCCAGGACACGGATCGCGTCGGCCGGGGTCGGTGCGAGCCGGAAATGCTCGTCGCCGAGCGGGCTGTCGGCGCGCCCGTCGAGGAGCGGCCGGGCCGGGTCGAACGAGACGGACGCCGCGTGCATGGGCGGCAGGCTCCCCTTCGGCTCGACGACGTAGCGAACGTTCCAGAGATCCAGCAGATCGTCGTCCACCTCGTTGACGCGGGTCCAGTAGCGTTCCATCCTGGCCGTCGGCAGGGAGCTGTACCCGTAGGCCTGGGCGACCCCGAAGAGGGCGGGGCGGCTGGTCACCGAGAGGTCTGAGCGGCCCGTGAGGAACGTGCGCCAGAGGCCGGGCTGCTCGCTCAGGAAGCGGAGCGGGCGGGAGGCCGCGCGCAGCTCCGCCCGTGAGACGGTCGGATGGAACCCGTGCGCGACGGTCAGCAGCTCAGCCGCGCCGAGGGCCGCCGCCAGCGCTGCCAGCCGCGCCGAGCCTCGGCCACGCCACGCCCACGTGAGCAGGAGCGCGCCGATGACAGCCCCGCTCGCCAGCGCCAGCAGCGTCCACGGGTTGTCGAGCAGGAGCGTCCCGAGCAGTCCCTCGCGGACGGCGCTCGCCGTGAGGGCCGCACGGTCCCGTGGGAGCTGGAGGTACGTCTCCTGGAGCCAGCGCAGCGTGCCGGACTCGTCCGCCAGCAGCCACGCGCGCAGCCGGAACCCGCCGACGGCCAGCGCCATGCTGCTCCCGACGACGAACACGGCCAGCGGACGCGCGCCGCGCGGGGCCGTCTGCGCCCGCAGCCGGTCGACGCCGAGCGCCGCCAGCACGGCCAGCGCCAGCTCGAACACCAGCGAGTAGCGGACGGGCGCCCGCATCGAGGAGAAGCCGGGGAGCGTCCAGAGCCAGCCGTACAGATCGACCGGCGCGTTCGAGGACATCGCGAGCAGCAGGCCGAGCAGCCCCACGCCGGCGACCGGCAGCGAGACGCTGCGTCGGCCGGCCACCAGCCCGACGAGCGCCAGGAACAGCCCGATGACTCCGACGTAGACGGTGCTCTCCCAGTAGGGGTAGCGCATCCACTGCACGGCCGGATCGGCGCGGAAGCCGTAGGGGAGCAGCAACGTGAACAGATCGACCGGGGCCAGCCCGCCGGCCGCCGCCTGGGCGTAGCTGAGGCCGTCGCCGCGCGAGGAGGCCGCGCCAAGCTCGTAGGTGGGGAGGAGCTGAACGCCCGCACCGGCCAGCCCGAGACCGCCGATCGCGGCGATGACCAGCAGGCTGCGCCCCGCCAGCCGCGTCAAGCGCACCGCCAGCATACGCGGGCGAGTATCCCCGTCGGCCAGCGCGAGGGCCAGGGCGCGCAGGCCGACCCACGCCCCGAGCGCCACCAGCTCGATCAGGACGATCTGCGGGTGCAACCCGAGGCCGGCCAGCGTCAGCGTGCCAGCCCCGAGCGCCAGCCAGAGCCAGCGGCGACGGTCCTCGACGCGCAGGGCGAGGTCGGCACAGGCGAGCATCGACGGCAGCCACGCGGCGCTGCGGACGATGTTGCCGTGATCCAGGTGGCCATACATGAAGCCGCCCAGCGCAAAGACGACCCCGCCAAAGGCGCTGCCCATCCGCCCCAGGCCCAGCACCCGCCCGAGCGCGTACAGGCCGGCCGCCGCCAGCAGGTAGTGGGCGCTCCGCAGGGCGATGAACGCCACATCCACCGGCAACAGCAGCAGGAGCAGGATGTTGGGCGGGTAGAGCAACCCGATCTCGCCGTCTGCGACCAGTGGATACCCGGCGAAGATCAGCGGGCACCAGAGGGGGAATCGGCCGGCGGCCAGCTCGCCGGCCAGCCATGCCGTGAGCGGGTAGTAGAACGCGCCCGTGTCCCGCTGGTGGCCGACGACGCCCGGCACGACAAACCGCCCGAAGAGACCGAGCAGCGCGACGAGGGCGACGCTGCTGCCAGCCAGCTCGTGACGCAGGCGGCGGGCACGAACGGACCAGGGCAGGTTCCAGGTGGGGGCGAGTCTGGCAGGTTGAAAAGAGAGCATGCAGCGGGGCAAGCAGACCGTCGCGCCAGCATCGGAGGCCGGCAGCAAGGAGCACGCGGAGAGACGATAGCAGCCCAACAGGGTGAATGTAAAGATCCCTTAATAAGATTGGGGTGTGGGCCGTGGCCTGTTCGTGAAAGTATGCAACCCTCACTTGTCATCCTGGGCGCAGTGAAGGACCTCACCCGCTGACCGTCAACGCTCGTGTCGCCCGCTGACCGTCAAGGCCCGCGTCAGCGGGTGAGCGAGCGGTCGGGGCTTTGAAGCCCCGACGACGCTGCACGACACGCCCAACATGCGAACGCCCTGCTCGCTGACGGCCGATAGCTGACACGCGGCCTCTGCCCGGGTACCATGTCCCCACCAGTGGGAGGGTGTGATGTCGGTTGCTACGGAGCGGCTGGTCCTGGTAGAGAAGCGCGGGCCGGTCGGGATTGCGACGCTCAATCGGCCAGAGAAACACAACGCCATGAGCTCGGCCCTCAGCCAGCAGCTCGTCGATGCCATCGACGCCTTCGAGGCAGACGACGAGATCGCCGTCATCGTCGTCACCGGGGCCGGCGAGCGAGCGTTCTCGGCCGGCGGCGACATGACCGAGGTTCGCGACCGGATGGGGCCGAATGGCCGTAGCGGTGGCGGCCCGAACACCAGCGAGCGCGTGCGAACCTGCGCGAAGCCGGTCATCGCGGCGATTCGCGGCATTTGCTACGGGGGCGCGGCCCACCTGGCTGTCAACTGTGACATCCGCATCTGCGGCGACGACACCCGGTTCCGGTTCGTGGCGGCGCAGTACGGCATGCCGGCCTGCGGAGCGATCCTGCCGCGCATCGTCGGGGACGCCAAGGCGAAAGAGATCCTGATGACCGCCGACATCGTCTACGCCGACGAGGCGCTCCGCTCAGGGCTGGCGAATCAGGTGGTGCCAGCGGCCGAGGTGCTCGACACGGCCGTGGCGATGGGCGCGCGCATCGCCGCCAACTCGCAGATCGCCGTGCAGGCGCTCAAGCGGATCATCGACGCGGCGCTGCCCATCGACGATGCGATGGCGCTGGAGCAGGCGCTCGGGAAGGCCGCCCGTGAGTCGACGGACTCGGAACAGCGGTTCCGGGCCGCCGCGACGCGCGTGACCGGCACGGCGTAGCGGCTGGGTCATGGGTCATGGGTCATGGGTCATGGGTCATGGGTCATGGGTCATGGGTCATGGGTCATGGGTCATGGGTCATGGGTCATGGGTCATGGGTCATGGGTCATGGATGTTCGTGAAAGCGTGCAACTCTCACTTGTCATCCTGAGCGCAGCGAAGGACCTCACCCGCTGACCGTCAACGCGCGTGTCACCCGCTGACCGTCAACGCGCGTGTCACCCGCTGACCGTCAACGCGCGCGTTACCCGCTGACCGTCAACGCTCGCGTCACGCTCCGACCGCCAGCTTGTGTCTCACCCGCTGACCGTCAACGCGCGTGTCAGCGGGTGAGCGAGCGGTCGGGGGTTGAAACCCCACTGCCGTTCAGTTCGGCGCGCGTCGCGCTTCCGTACCACGAGCGTCAGCGAGTGGACCCGAATGGTGACGGTCCGACTCGCTGACGCTCGCGGTGTGGACGGCGTCCCATTTCCCTGGCAGAGCCTGCCCTGAGCGTGCCGCGTGGGCTCGCTGCTAGAGCGTCCGGCGTGGGTCCAGCGCGTCGCGCAGGCCGTCCCCCACGAAGTTGATCGACAGCACCGCCAGGAAGATCATCGTGCCGGGGATCAGCGCCTGCGCCGGGTTCGTGCCCAGGAAGTTCTGAGCGTCGAACAGCAGGCGGCCCCAGGTCGGCACGTCGGGCGGGAATCCGAGGCCCAGGAACGACAGGGTGGACTCGGCGATCATCGAGGAGCCGACCGAGAGCGTGCCCGCCACGATGATCGGGCTGAGGACGTTCGGCAGGATGTGCTTCATGATCCGCCCGGAGCCCGCTCCGAGGCAGCGGGCCGCCTCGACGTACTCGCGCTCGCGCTGCGTCACGAAGCCGGCCCGCACGAGGCGGGCGGTCGGCATCCAGTTGAGGCCGCCGATCACCCCCACGATCATCAGGAACACGCCAAGCTCAAGCCCAAACGCGTTTCTGAGGGCGTCGCGGTACAGGTAGATCACCAGCAGCAGCAGCGGCAGCTGCGGCACCGACAGGAAGACCTCGATGATGCGGCTGAGGGAGATGTCCACCCAGCCGCCGAAGAAGCCGGCCATCGCCCCGATGAGCACGCCGATGGTGATCGACACGAGCATCGCGCAGAGACCCACGGCGATGGAGATGCGCCCGCCGTAGAGGACGCGCGCCAGCGTGTCGCGGCCCAGGTCATCCGCGCCGAGCGGGTGCGCCGCCGTGAACAACCCTGCCTTCGGGTTGTACATGAAGTCGAGATCGTTGATCGGCGTGCGCCAGAGGATCGGGCCGAGCAGCGTGAGGGCGATCAACGCAAAGTAGACGAATGCGCCGATCACCGCGAGCTTGTGGCGGCGAAACCTGCGCCAGGTGTCGCTGACCAGGGACCGGTTGTAGCGGGCGGGAACGGGCGCCGCCGCGGCAACGACAGCGCTGCCAGACTGGGCGGTTTCGGTCGTGCTCATCGCGACTCCTGTCCCTCTCTACCGATATCGGACGCGCGGATCGAGGATGCCATACAGCAGGTCCGCGAAGAGCGTGAAGAATACCACGAGCGCGGCAAATACCATGATGATGGCCATGATCACCGGCGTGTCATTGTTCTGGATCGAGGAGATCAGCAGCGAGCCGATCCCAGGCACCCGGAAGATCTGCTCGGTGACGACGGCGCCCGTGAACACGGTCGGGAGCTGCAACGCGATCAGCGTGACGACTGGCACCAGGGCGTTCCGTAGAACGTGGCGGGTAACCACAACCCGTTCTGCGAGGCCTTTCGCGCGGGCCGTGCGCGCATAGTCCTGGTTGAGGTTGTCCAGCATCGATGCCCGCACATAGCGGTTCAACGTGGCAGCCTGGAGCAGCGCCAGCACCGAGATCGGCATGATCGCCTGGCGGATCCACTCCACGGGATCGGTCACTTGCTGGTTGTAAACCATCGGGAACCAGCCGAGCGTGACGCTGAACGTGATGATCAGCAAGACCCCGGTAAAGAACGTCGGCAACGAGAATCCGATGAAGCTGATGCCGGTGAACACGTGGTCGAACCAGGTGTACTGCCGGGCGGCCGTCAGCACCCCGAGCGGGATGGCGATCAGGACGGCCGTCAGGTACGCGAGACCGATCACCCAGAGGGTGGTCGGGACGCGCAGCATGATCAGGGTGGACGCCGGAATGCGGCTGCCGAACGAGTAGCCCCAGTCACCCTGCACATAGGCGAACAGCCACTTGAAGTAGCGTATATAGATCGGCTGATCGAGACCAAACTGCTTGCGGATGTTCTCGCGGACTTCGACGGGGATGTCGCTGCTGCCCGCGAGGTTGGACAGCGGATCACCCGGCGCCAGCGCCAGCACGGAGAAGACCACCAGACTAATCACGAGCAGGGTCGGAATTGCGATTAAGAGCCGGCGGATGGCGTAAGTTGTCACGCTCGGATCACTCCGTTTCTCCCGGATGCGCCGTTCCAGGTCGTCCGCGCTGAGCTGCTGCTTGAAACGTACAGGAACGATGGTCCGCGTTCCCGCCTGAGACCGTCACCCGGTGCCGTGTACACGGCCCGCGTCCCGCTTCGGGGATGGCCGCCGCGTGCCACCTGACGCGACCATCGCCGATGTGCGCCAGCCTACCACCAGTCGCGGTATCAGGCAAGCGTCTGACTGCCACAATCGGACGGCATGACCTCGTGCAAGAGTGCGGCCGTGAGACGGCATCGGCGCAGCCGCTGATATGGAACGACCGGCTGCCAGGCGGCAGCCGGTCGCAGCACAGGTCGGTGGGCGCGAAAGGCTACGCCTTCTTCCAGTCCGCGATGTTCCAGGTCTCGCTGTCGAAGGCCCGGGACTCCGGGCCGGTGAGGGCCTTGATCTTGGCGTTCGTGAACTTGCGGTCCACCAGCGGGATGTCCGCGAAGTCCTTGACGATGATGTCGTTGAGCTGCTGCCACATGGTGGCGGCCTTCGCCGTGTCCAGCTCGACGAGCACCTTGTCGAACAGCGCGTCGTACTCGGCGTTCTGCCACTTCTGGAAGTTGCGGCCCGACCAGTTGTTCGACTTCTGGCCCCAGGTCCGGTCCGGATCCTTGCCGGTGTAGAACCGGTTCATGTAGCCGACCGGGAACGGCGAGTCGAACGTCGAGGTGAACATCTGCACGTCCACCGAGAAGCGGGCGAAGATGTCCGGGTTGCCAGGATCGCTCGAGAAGAAGACGCCAGCGTCCACCGACTTGATCTCCGTCTCAATGCCGATCTTCTGCCAGCCGTCCTTGATGATCGCCTGCTCCTTCTGGCGGAGCGAGTTGATCGACGTCTGGAACACCACCTTCATCCGTGCGCCGCTGGGGGTGGTGCGGATGCCGTCGCCGCCGCGCTTGTAGCCGGCGTCGTCGAGGATCCTGTTGGCCTTCTCGATGTTGAACTCGTGCGTCGAGGCTTTCGAGGAGAGGTTGCCGGGCGTGGTCAGGACGTTGTTGGTGGCCTCACCCGTGGGGCCGTAGAGCTGGGTGACCAGCGTCTTCTTGTCGATGGCCAGCGACATCGCCTCGCGGACCTTGATGTCCGAGAGGAACGGGTGCTTGGTGCCGGCCTTGCCGCGCTCCCCGTCGGTCTCCTTGGTGTTGTCCATGAACGGGAAGTAGACCTGCTCGACGCCCGAGCCCGGAGCCGTCAGCAGGTCGCCCTTGCCGCCGTTCATGATGTCGGCCAGGACCGGAGCCTCAACCTGGAGGTTCCAGGACCAGTCGTACTCGCCCGTCTGGAAGACCGCGCGCGCCGCCGAGGCCGCGTCGCCGCCGCCCTTCATCTCGATGCGCTCGAAGCCGGGCTTGCCGGGCTCGCGGTAGTTCGGGTTCGCCTTGTAGATGACGAGGTCGCCGGGCTTGAAGTCCTCGACCATGTACGGACCGGTGCCGATCAGCTTGGTGTTGAGCGGCGCCTCGCGGGACTTCGAGCCGATGAAGTCCTTCATGATGTGCTTCGGCAGGATCTGGCCGTTCGTGCCGACAAACGGCACGAACCAGCCGCCGGTCGGCTCCTTGAAGGTGATCTTGACGGTGCCGGGATCGACAGCCTCCACCTTCTCGATGTTGGCGTAGGTGCCGGCCGTCACCGCCGACGATTCCTTGTTCGCGATGAACTCGAAGGTGAAGGCGACGTCGTCAGCGGAGAACGCCTGGCCGTCCGCCCACTTGACGCCAGACTTCAGCTTGTAGGTCACGGACTTGCCGTCCGCCGCCACGCCGCCGTTCGCCTGGCTCGGGATCTCGGCCGCGAGCACCGGCGCGAACTTGCCGTCGCCGTCGACGGTCATCAGCGGCTCGGTGCAGCACCGGGCGGCGATGTAGTCCTTGGTTCCCTGGGAGAGATGGGGGTTCAGGATGGTCGGCGCCTGCCAGAGCAGGAGCTTCAGCGCGCCGGTCGGCTTGCTGCTGGAGGAGGCCGGCGCGGACTGCGCGGGCTTGGCCTCGGCCGGCTTGCTCTCGGCGGGCTTGGTCTCGGCCGGCTTGGCGGCGGCGGCCGGGGCCGTCGTCGCAGCCGGAGCGGCCGGCTTTGTCTCAGCGGGCTTGGTCTCCGCCGGCTTGGCCGGGGCTGGTGCAGCAGACTGACCGCAGGCCGCGAACAGCGGCAGGGCCGCCAGCGACAGCCCGACACGGAGCATCTGGCGCCTGGTCACATGGCGGTGTGGCAAGGATTCCTCAGAAGCGGAGCGGTTGGAACTCACCGGTCCCTCCCATTGGAGAATAGGTGTCGGAAGACTATCACCAGAAGTGCAACTACGCAAGCGTTGCGACTCCAGAGACGATCGCGCATCGCTCAGTGCACCGATTTAGCGCCCAAGACGCCGCACGGCCGGCGGGGCCTCCCGGTCATCATCCTGGTCGTGAATGCGTCTGCCCCTCCGCGACAGTTCGGGAGGGGCAGGCAGGTGCGGGCAACTCAGCGCGAGGGGGCTGAGCCGCCGCGCTCGGCGACCAGCACCTTGTACGCGCGATCGCCGGCCGCCTCGCGGACGTTGCCCAGGGCGGCCCTGAGCGTCCGCTCGTAGGGCAGGAACCGGTTGCAGACGACCCACACCCGGCCGCCCGGCCGGAGCGCGGCAGCCGCCGTCCGCAGGAACCGCTCGCCGAGGGTCACGTCCTGCGCGCGGCCCCGGTGGAACGGCGGATTCATCAGGATGGCGTCGAAGGTCTGGCCGGGCAGATCGTCCAGCAGATTCGAGAGGTGGATGGCGACGCCCGCTGCTCGGGAGCGCTCGGCGCCCTGCCGGGCGGCTGCCACGGCCAGCGGGTCGGCATCTACCAGCGTGCAGCGGGCCGTCGGGTCCAGCAGCGCGGCCAGGATGCCCAGCACGCCGCCGCCACACCCGAGATCGAGCACCTCCGCGCCGGGCGGCACCTCGAAGACCTCTGCCAGCATCCGGGTTGCCGGGTCCAGCCCGCCCCGTGCGAAGACGCGGTCGTCCTGCACGAGCTGGAGCGTCTGGCCGCGCAGCTCCAACGAGACGACCGGCAGCGCCGCCGCTGCTGGGGTGGCTGACGCCGCATCGGACTGATCTGCCGCATCCTGTGTGCTTCCTGGCCCCAGCGGCAGCGCCGCCCGGTAGACGCGGTGGCCCTTCCGATAGTGAACCACCTCGACGGCTGCGAAGTGCGTACGCATCGTGCTCGCCATCGCTTCCGCGCCGCCCTTCCGTGGCCCGGCCACCAGCAGGCAGCCGTCTGGCGCGAGCTGGCCGGCCGCCGTCGCCACGATCTCGCGGAGCACCCGGTAGGTGCGCGCCGCCTCGACGTTCAAACCGAGCACGTCGAACGGACCAGCGGGCAGGCCATCGCCGCCCAGCATCGCTTCGGCGTTGCCTAGACCGCACCCGACGCCGCCGGCCGCACGATCCAGGTGCAGCAGGCACACCCGATCTGCGCCGAGCAGCGCGTTCGCGGCGGCCACCGTCTCGCAGGCCTGCACGCCGATCAGCAGCGCAGACGGACCGCCCGACGACTGTCGGTCCGGGCGGCGGGCCTCTGCCTCCAGCGCGTCGAGCAGCAGACGCTCGGAGAGGCGATCAGGCCCAGGCATGCGGCACGCTCGTGGCGGCGATGGGGAACATGGACAGCCCCGAGCCGGCCCGGCGGCCGGCGAAAGCTGCCGTCAGTATGCCGGCTGCCGCCCGCCCGTCAGCAGGATGCCCTCGCGCTGGCCTACGCGCCGCGCGAGACCCGACCCGGCTTCGTATCCAGGAACGGCGGGACGACATCCGGCGCAGGATCGCGGTCTACTCTGGTCCCATCGCCGACCGTGCCGGCTGCCACCCCCTCGACGGCCCGGATCAGCGACGACAGCTGGTACGGCTTGGCGACGACGGCATCAACGCCGTTCTCGGCGGCCAGGGCCGGCTCGATGTCCGACGCCCACCCGCTGACCATCACGACGCGCAGAGACGGGCACGCCTGACGGGCGAGTCGGACGAGATCCCAGCCGTTCATGCCCTCGCCCAGCCCGAGATCAGTCACCAGCACGTCGATGGGGCTGGCGTCGAGCGTCGTCAGCGCCTCGTGGGCGGCGTGCAGCGCGACGACCTCGTGGCCGGCCCGTCGCAGCCCCTGCGCGGCGAGCTGGGCCAGGGCCGGCTCATCGTCCACGACGAGCAGGCGAAGGCGGCCTCCGGCCTGGGGCATCGGCGGCCGGGATGCCGTCGGACGCGGTGCGGGCGCAGCCGGCAAGAGCAGCCGGATCGTCGTCTCCGCCTCCGCTGCTTCTACATGCACAGTTCCTCCGTGGCGGTTCACGATGCTCCAGACCTGAGCCAACCCGGGGCTCGCACTGCGGAGATTCCAGCGGGGGCGTGTCGGCGTTCGCAGGCTGCGTGGCGGCGGTTGCCGTCTGTCGAGCGCCGGGCTGCCCGCGACGAGACTCGGAGCGGGGGGCGCCAGGGGCGTGGCCGTGACCGCGAGCACGACCTGATCTTGTGCCCGCGTTGATGCAACCTGGATGCCACCGCCCTCCGGCAGGGCATCGACGGCGCTGAAGACCAGGGCCGTGAGCGCGTCGCGCAGGCCCGGCTCGTGGCCGACGACGTTCAGCCCGACCCCCGCCGCGACGGCCTCCAGCCGAATCGGCCGGCCTTCGAGCTGGGCCAGGTCGCGCCAGCGAGGGGCGGTCAGTCGTGAGACGTCGTGCAGCAGCAGCCGCACGTCGATGGTCGTCCGCTCGGCGAAGGCGTCGCTGCGCCCGAAACGCTGCAACTGCCCGACCGTCTCGCCGCTGTCGAGGGCCGCCCGCAGGATCTCGTCGAGCGCGGCGCATATCTCGGGGGATGCGCCATCGTGGCGCAGGGCCTCGCGGACGCGCTCGCCGTAGCCCGCGATCACGGTCAGCCGCTCGTTCAGGTTGTGGGCGACGCCGCTGGTCAACTGCCCGAGCATCTGGAGGCGCTCCGCCTGGATTCGGTCCACCGGCCAGCGCGCAGCGGCCGTGCGGTCGGTCAGGTCTTCCACGAAGACCACCAGCAGATCGGGCGGGAGCACCACGAGGCTCACGTTGACGGTTCGCGGGAAATCCTGGCCGGAGGGCGTGAAGACGTGCTCGCGCCAGACACGGCGATCTGGCTCGGCGCAGGCCAGCATCTCCGGCAAGGCGCCCATCGGCCCGTTGGCGGACAGCTCCGAGAGGCGCGTCCCCAGCAGCCCCGTGGCGTCGGTCCCGAGCATGCGCTCGGCAACCTCGTTGCGCTCCACCAGCACAAACTCGTCGCCATCGTCAGGGTCGGCGCTGTTGGTGCGCTCCCAGATGAAGGTCGGCAGCGGGTTGGCCAGCAGTTGCCGGCGGAGACGGTCGGTGATGTGCCGGCGCTCCTCGCGCTCGACGGCCAGCGTCCGCCCCTGCTGCTGCAGGCGCGCCACCATCTCCAGTCGGGCGTCGTCTGACGGCAGATCGGTGTAGGCTTCCGTCGGCACGACTGTCCCGTGCTCGGCGCAGACCCGCGCCAGCGTCTCGCCGCCGGTCACGCCGAGGAAGCGGTCGAGCGGGTACGCGCAGCAGAGCGCCGAGGGCTGCACCCGGAGCAGCTCGTTCCACAGTGCCTCGACGGTGAGGGCCGCCTCGACGCTGCCCACGGCGGCCAGCATGTCGGCCATCTCGCAGAACGTCGACACCGGCCCGGACCCCGCTGCTGACGCCTCTCCGATCAGCGCACCAAGCACGTCGAGAAAGCGGTTGCGGTCTGGCAGGCCATCTTCGAGGCACCGTGACAGGACGACGGCGACGTCACAGACGACGAGCCGTCCGGCGGCCGTCAGCCGCTCCAGATCCAGGCCGCGTGCGCGCAGGGCGGCGTCGATGGCGGTCCGGTGGATCGGGGCGGCCACCACAATCGTGGACTCCCCACGCGCGAGCGCCGGGGCCAGGAAGTCCGCCGACGTTGCGGCGAGCGCATCCAGGTGCTCGTAGAGCCGAACGCGGTGCATGGCGGCCGAGCAGACCGCCCCACGCTGAGGAGCGATGCGAAGGTGGGATATGTCGTTCATAGGGAATCCGAGAGCGCGGCTGCGGAGCGAAACGTGCAAGTCGCTCCCCCCGTCCGATCAGACAACGCCGCGCGTCAGCGCATTGTGATGGCATCCACGGTCGATTCCCCGCGAGACAGACATTTCCTGACGTCGTTCTCACGCGAGGCCCGCTCGTGGCGTGTCGGGCAGCCTCCGGGCGGTCTGGTCCCCACACCGGCGTCGGCGCGTACGCTGTCCTGAAAACAGGCTTCGGGATGCCCCCCACCCCCGACCCCGTCCCCCGCACGCGGGAGCGGGGGAGCCGGCGCGGAGCCGTCCATTTTCATCCTTTGAGGTGCCGCGAAGCGGCATGGGGGCTGCGCTCAGGATGACATTGCAGCTCGCATACTGTACATACAGCGACAGTCTACGTCGGCGAGAAGCTGCCCGTCCTCGGACACGCACCCAGGAGAGGGAGTGGTACCCGGGGAGGGTCAGCGGCGCTCGACGGTGATCCGCGCGCCGAGGACAAACCCGGCCGGCAGGGCGTCGAGGGGCTGCCCAGGGCGCTCGCTGGCGTGGCGGCGCAGCAGGGCGTCGGCGTCGGGCGGGAGCGGGCCGACGCGGATCTCGTGGCGGATGCCGGCAGCGCCGCCCAGCACGAGGTCGGCCTGCCAGCGGCCCTCGGCATCGATCTCCAGCGGACGGGGCAGGGCGTACCACCGGCTGCCCTCAACCTCCGCCCGCACGAACAGCCAGAGCGGCCCGGCCTGATCGGCGTCCGGGGTGCGCCGGCCGCGCACCGTCAGCCGCTCGGGGACGCGCCCGCCCTCGGTCGGCGCGTCGAGCAGGATGCCGGGCGCGCGCGGCTCCTGTGCCTCAGCAGCCCCAGGTGTCAGGTTGACCGACGAGCCGTCAGCGGCGACCGACGAGCCATCAGGGCCGGCCGGCGCGTCACTGTGCGCCGTGGCCGATGGCGGGCCGCCCGCCGCTGCCGGATCGCTGGCCGGCTGCGCGGCTCCCTGCGTCGCCGCCCCGGACGGCGAGCCAGCGGCGGCCTGGGTCGCCTGGGCGTCGACCGCTGCTTCGTGGGCCGCCCGCTGGGCCGATGCGATCTCGGCCTCGCGGGCGGCTTGCGCGGCGCGCTCGGCGTTCGCACGAATCGTCTGCTGGGCCAGCTCGGCCGGCTCGGCCACGACCCACAGCCGGTGCGAGTAGTCCTGCCGCGCGACGCTCCACTGGCCGGTGCAGGTCATCAGGGTGAGGCGCGGCGTGCCAGTCGGCTCGGTGGGCGAGACATCCGTGTACGGGCGCACCGAGATGTCGCTGACCACAAATATGTACTCGACGCCGCGCGAGGTGGCCGTCACCGTGTCGCCGGGCCGCAGTTGACCCAGCCGGGCGAAGACGTCGCCTTGCGGGCCGGCCAGGTGCCCGATCAGCACCGTGTTGCCCTCGCTGACGGCCGCCGAGCCCTGCACCTGCCCGATGACGAACGGCGGCGGCTCCCAGGTGACGGGCACCACGGGGGCGCGCACGTTCAGCCTGGGCACCACCACCGTGCGGGCAGGCCCGGGGCGCGGGCGCGGCGCGACAGTGCGCGGCTGGGCCTTGCCGATCTCGGCGTCCTCCCCCAGCAGGACGCGCACCTCGGGGCCGTCGACCTCATCAGCCGTGGCGATCAGGTGCAGTTCGACAGTCTGGCGCTCGCCAGGGCCGAGCGGCGCGAAGATGAAGCGGCGGGCGGCCTCCCCGTCCGGGCGGTCGTCGAGGACGGCCGGCGCCGCCCCCAGGACCGTGTACGACTGAAGCCAGCGCTGCGCCAGCACCAGGGAGATCGGGCCGGTGCCGGCGACACTCCGGTTCTGGATCGTCACGGCGAGGCGGGCATGCGCGCCCGGCTCCGGCGGATCGAGGAAGCGGAAATCGGCCTCGGTCAGGTCAAGGTCAGCGGGAGCGGCGACGGCCGCCGGCGCCTCAGGGGCGACGGCGCCCTGCTGGCCGACATCACTCCCTCGGGCCTCGGGAGGAACCTCAGCCCCCAGATCCGGGTGAACCTCATCCCCCCGGCCCCGCTGCGCGGCGCGACTATCCTTCGGCTCGCAAGCTCCCGCGGAGCGCGAATATCGTTCTGCGGAACGACATCGCTCAGGAGCTTCGCCGACATCATCTCCAGCGCGGAGCGGAGGGGGGATCGCTGTTCTGCCATCTTCACGGCGTGGAGCGGGGCCGCTTACCACCTCTGCCGCTCCAGAACGAGGCAGTGCATTCTCTCCCCCTCTCCCGCGTGCGGGAGAGGGGGTCGGGGGGTGAGGGGCTTCCGCCGGTTGCGGTGTGGGTCCACGCGTGGCCGTCGGCGCGGCGTCGAGCCAGAGCGGCGGCTGCTCGGAGGGGAGGTCCGCCTGCGGGGCGTGCGCGGTCCCGGCCCAGGCCTGGTTCGCCTGCCACGCCTCGACGAAGACGCTCAGGCCGACGCCGACCACTCCGACGCCGAGCAGCACCGCCAACCCGGCCAGCAGCTTCGGGAGTCGGTCAGCCACGGGACGGGCTCATGGGCGCATGGGGCAAGCGAACGGTCGCCCGGGCGATCAGGCTGAGTGCTTCCGCCGTCGGAAGGCGTACAGGCCGCCGCCGATCAGCGCCGACCCGCCGGCGACGAGTCCGCCCGCCAGCTCCAGCGGGATGCCGCCGGCGCGTGGGGCGGTGGTGGCAGGCGCGCCCGCCGGCTTGGCAGCAGGGGCAGGGACGGCCGGCGCGGCCGTCGGCTTGGGCGCTGGCACCTGGGCGGCAGCGTCTGGCGCGGCCGGGGCTGCGAGCGACGCGGCGAACATCGCCGTGGCGGCGAGGGGCACTGCGATCAGGGTAGGCAGGCGCTTCATGAGCACTCCTCGTCCGCTCGCGACCGGGGGCCGGCCACGAGGCTCAGGTGTGAGCGGTGTCTGACCGCGTCATGACAGCACGATCTCGGCCAGCACGGCATGATAGCTCGGAGCCGGCCCCCTCACGAGGATTCTGGGCTGGTGGCGCGCAGCATGCTGTGCCATGCTCGCGACGCTGGCGCGTGTGCGACCTCACTATTGCGATCTGATATCGGCCTGCTCCGGCCCGAACGACGCAGCGTCGCAAGAGACACTCAACAGATGATGGTGCCGCAACAGGGCAGGACCGGCAGCAGCTCCGTGCAGCACGTACGTCGGGAGAACGCATGGATGCAGCAGCAGTGGTGGCAGGTGACGTGCGCCTTGGCTACACCGTGAGCGGCCACGGTGAGCCGGTCGTACTGATCCATGCGGGCGCGCTGGCCGACTGGTTCCGACCGTTGCTTGAGCAGCCGATCCTGACCAATCGGTATCAACTGATCGTCTACCACCGAGCGAACTACGGGACGAGCGAGCACGGGTGCGCGCGCTTCAGCGTGCCCGAGCAGGCGGAGCAGTGCCGCCAACTGCTGAGCCACCTCCGTATCACCAGGGCACACCTTGTCGGGCACTCGGCGGGGGCGGCCATCGCGCTGCAACTGGCCCACGACGCGCCGAGGCTGGTGCAATCGCTGACGGTGATGGACCCGGCGCTCTCCCCCGGCGCCGCGACTCGGGCCGGTGCGCCGCCGCTCCTGCGGACGCTGATCGAGCAGCACGCCGCCGGCGACACGGCTGGCGCCGTCGATGGGTTCATGCGCTCCGTCTGCGGTGAGCGCTGGCAGTCGGTGGTGGTGCGGATGCTGCCTCCGGATGCGCTCAGCCAGGCGTTGACGGATGCGGACGGCCTCTTCCGCCAGGAGATCCCGGCCCTGCTGGCGTGGCGCTTCTCCGAGGAGCAGGCGCGGCGGGTGATCTGCCCGACGCTCGTCGTGGCGGGTGCGGAGAGCCCACCCGTGTTTGCCCAGCGCCAACACCTGCTGCTGGAGTGGCTGCCGCGCGCCGACGCCTTTACGCTGCCGGGAGCCGGCCACCTGTTGCACCTGGAGCAGCCTGAGCGCTTCGCGGCGGCGCTCGCCTCGTTCCTGGCCCGCCACCGCATGCCCGTCATGCAGGGCAGTCGTCGCGCCTGATCGGCGAGGCAGGCAGATCGGCGTGTTGATGGCGCTCGGAGCCAGTACACGGACTCCGGATATCCGTTCTCAAACCGCATCCGGCCGGGGGCTGGCGGGTATACAGTTGAAGTGAGATCAGGGGAGTAGCGGCCTTTCCCGAACGGGCGCACGCTCTTCGCCGCGAGTGCGTCGGGCGTCTGGCGCGCGTCCGCGCCGTAGATCGGGCCACACGCATGGTGCCGAGACGGCCTGCCAGGTGCAGAGGCTCCATCCCCTGGAAATCTGCTCTAGACAGGTGCCATTCGTCCCATATACTCGACGCAGCCCCAAAATCCCCCGAACAGGTGGCTCAAAACGGCTACTGGCGGCGCACTGTTTTGCGCCCCTGCACAGACATAATGGGCATAACGAGAGGCCGGAGTCGCTCCCGCGCCCGCTCGACCTGCAGCGCCTGCTCGGAGGCCGGACATGCTGGAGTACCCCATCGCGCAGCTCGTGTTTCTCGGACTGGTCGCCGGTGTGGTCGGCATGGTGCTGATCATGCTGGCACGGATGCTCCGGGCGTAGGTCGGATGACCGCGCGGGGGCGCGGTCACCTGAACGCGCATGTCGACGGAACTCCTCTCCGGTAGTTGACCATCGGCTGCGCACCGGCAGCGTTGGCAGCATGGCCCGTAACGATGCGCTGTTCGGCGTTAGCAGACGAACAGTTCGGCGTCATCTTTCCGCGGCATACTCTGGATTGCTGGTGGATTTCGCGGGACGATGTCCCGCACCCTTGAGGAGCCGCCCCCATGCGTGTTCGCGCCGTTGCTCGCGGAGTCCTGGCTGCAGCCGTTGCCGTCTTGTCCCTGGGATCGCTCGTCGTGTCGGCGCAGGAGCCGACCTCTATCGCGCTGACGCCCGAGCCGGCGAAGACCATCGCCCTGCATCGGTGTGGCGGCGCGACGCTCTCCACCGCCACCACGAACTGCATGGGCTTCACGGCAGGTGACATTCTGACCGACCCATCCATCTTCGTCGTCGGCTTCGAGAGCAACAAGGATCTGGCCGAGAAGCACGTGCTCCAGGTCGCCATGCAGTTCGACCTGACCAAGATCACGGTCGGCCCGAATCAGGCGATCGACTTCGCGGAGCTGATGTTCTCCGAGGTCAGCACCACGAAACGGTCGGCGGCCGGCGAGTCGGAGTACGGCATCCTGACCTCGTGCAACACGAAGCTCGGCGTGCCAACCTCGGCCTGGAACGGCAGCACCGACCGCCTGATCGCCACCCAGCCGGCGAAGACGGACGGCATGACGCCCGCCACGACCGCCGAGTCTGGCGTCTGGAACGTGCTGCCGCAGGTGCTCGACTGGGTGGCGGCCGGCCAGCAGAAGGGCGTGCTGGT
This sequence comes from Chloroflexota bacterium, assembly GCA_020850535.1. NCBI lineage: Bacteria > Bacillati > Chloroflexota > Chloroflexota bacterium. The sequence goes on along the minus strand of JADZEM010000065.1, from coordinate 28,201 downwards.
GCTCGGCGCAGACGACCAGTCAGCGGACATCCGCGAGATGTCGGCGTGCCTGTCCTACCTGACGGACGCCGTGCTGACGGTCCAGGTCTCCGAGAAGCCGCAGTAGAAGCAGTCGGTTGAGGGTAGGGCCTCCCCCTACCCCCGCCTTGCTGTCGCCCGCGCCTCCATGTGCGAGAAGATCATCGGCATCTTCCCCACTGGTACCTCGATCAGGCTCGGGCCGTTGTGCGCCAGCGCCTGTCGGATCGCGGCTCGCAGCTCGTCGGGGCCGACCGCCCGCAGCCCCTGGACCCCGAACACCTCGCCCAGGGCCGCGAACGACGGGTTCTTCAGCTCCGAGGCGATGGTCCGCCCGCCGAACTGGTACTCCTGGATGCGGCGGACGTTTCCGTACGCGCCGTCGTCGAAGACCACCGCGATGACGGGGATATTGTGCTGGACGGCCGTCGCCAGCTCCTGCACGTTGAACATGAACCCGCCGTCGCCGTTGATCGACACGACCCGCCGATCGGGGTTCCCGACCTGCGCCCCGAGCGCCGTCGGGAAGCCGTTCCCGAGCGTCCCCTGGTAGCCTGACCCCAGGAACGTGCGCGGCTGCTCGATGGGCAGTCCGCCAAACGTCATCCAGTAGCCGACCTGCGTGCTCTCAGTGACGAAGACCGTGTCGTCTGGCAGCTCCTCGCGCAGCACCCGCCCATAGAGAGCCTGCGGCTCCAGCGTCCCGATGTCCTCAGCCATCTGCCGCTTGAGCGCTGCCAGCTCGGCGCCGCGGTCGGGGCGGGCCGGGTTGTCGGCCTGCACCAGCTCGATCAGCGAGGCCAGGGCGGGCTGGGCGTCCGCCACGATGCCGACCGTTGGCGGCGTGCTGCGGTACATCTGGGTGCCATCCGCGTCGATGCGGATCAGCGGCACGCCCGGCCGGGGCGCAATCGTCCGGTTCCGCAGTCCGACGAGCCGCGTCCCGACTGCCAGCACGGCGTCGGCATCCTCCAGCAGCCGCGGCAGCCCGACAAACGAGAACCCGAGCGGATGCGACGAGGGCGCCGCCCCGACGCCGTTCGCCGTCATCGCGACGGGCGCACCGAGCAGGTCGGCCAGCAGGCGGACCTCGTTCCAGGCCTCGGCCAGCAGCACGCCGCCGCCCGAGATGATCAGCGGCCGTTTTGCGTTGCGGAGGATGGCTGCCGCCTGCTCCAGCAAGGCCGGCTCGCCCGTCTCGACGGCCGGCGGGAACGGTTCCAGCAGCCTGACCTCACGCTCGGCGGCCAGGACATCGGGAGGAACCTCGATGGCCGTCGGGCGCGGCCGCCCCGAGCGCATCTGCCGGAACGCCTCGTGCACGAGGTACGGCACCTCAGACGGGGCCAGCGCGCTGCCGGCCCACTTGGTCAGGTGCCGCAGCAGTCCGATCTGGTCCGGGATCTCGTGCAGCAGCCCCCGGCCGACCTCCAGGGCGTCGGACTGGATCTGGCCGGTCAGACAGAGGACGCGGGTGTTGCAGGCGTAGGCCGTCGAGAGCGCGCCCGTCGTGTTGAGCACGCCCGGCCCCGGGACCACGAGGTAGACGCCGATCTTCCCCGTCGAGCGCGCGTAGCCGTCGGCCATGTACGCCGTGGCCTGCTCGTGGCGTGTGTGGATCACATTGATCTGGTCGCTCTCGGCGTGGAGCGCGTCGTACGCCCAGTCGAGCTGAATGCCCGGGATGCCGAAGATCGTATCGACGCCTTCGCGCAGGAGCGACTGCACGAGCGCCTGCCCGCCGGTGAGCCGTGCCATGGCATGCCTCCAGAGGAGTGCAGCGTAGCAGACCCACCCGCGGGCCGACGAGCAGTTCGGCAGGGATCGCTACCGTCGAAGCTCCAGCAGCGACACGCCATGGAGCGGAAGCTCGAAGCGCACCGTCACCTGACCGTTTACGACCGGCACAGCCGCCGGCGGCGAGAGCTGCTCCAGCCCCATCCGCGACGTCAACCTCTCAAGCTGGACCGGCGTCGGGTCTTCCGGCTTGCCGAGTCGCACCCACTCGCCGTGCGCGTTCGAGTGCTCTCCGTCGATGCGCCAGTGTCGCAGCATGGCCGTCTCACCGGCGAACGCGATGCCCGAGAGTGTCAGGTCAACCGTGGCCGTGCCAGTCTCGCGCCAGCGGTCAGCATGGTGCCAGACCATCACCGTCACGCGGTCGGCGTCCATCGCAGCCAGCCCGTCAACCTCGCGGTCTGACCAGGAAAAGCCGTCGGCTAGCGGGTCCGTGCGTGCGTCCGTCGAGAGCGCCACCCGCGTCCCGGCCATCCGACTCAGCATCCGGAACCCGTTGACGATGGCCCCTTCCACGTTCTCGTTGGTCACCAGGGAGCGGTTCCCCTCAAACCAGCGCTTCCCCTCCATGTAGAACGCCCACGACGTGAACTCGTCCACGCGCGGACACTCACCCGTTGCCCCGATGCTCTCCGGGCTGATGTCCAGCAGCCGCCGCGCCAGCGCGCACACGAACGACGCGTAGTACGGCGTGTTGCAGACCTCGAAGTCGGGGTTGTCGTAGACGCCGTAGACGGTGCCAACGGCCGGGTCGCACTCGTCCACGAGGCACGGCAGCCCGGCGAGCGTCGGGAACCGCGCGATGATCCCCAGGCTCCGCTGGATGTCCCCGAGCATTGTCGGAGTAGACGGGCTCTGCTCCGGCAGCTCGACAAACGGGTTGTACGAGCGGCGGGGATCGTAGAACGCGCCCTTCGTATGGAACGAGATGAAGTCGATGGGGCTCCCGATCTCGCCGGTCGCGTAGTTCCGCCCCTCGGTTACGTGTTCCAGGAACTTCAGCAGGAAGTCCGGGTTGCGGTGGGTGGTGGCCGGGCCGCCAAACTGCGCGCGTGGAAATGCCCGTTTCGCGCCCCGGGCGGCGTAGTCGTACAGCTTGCAGTACTCGTCGAAGGTGCCGTGCCAGTAGTGGCGGATGTCCGGCTCGTTCCAGACCTCCCACTTCCAGCGGGCGACCTCCTCCTCGCCATACCGCTCCACGCAGTGCCGGACCGTCTGGTAGATCAGCTCTTCCCAGCGGTCCCAGTCCTTCGGCGGGTACTTCCAGGCCCCGGCCTCATACGGCTCCTTGCCGACATCCAGGCCGGCCCCAAACCCGATGTTCGGGGCCTGCTCGCTTGACAACTGCTGCGGCATGAAGCCAAGCTCGATCAGCGGGATCCCGTTGCCGCCGAGAATGGTGTCGTAGATCTGGTCCAGGTAGCCCCAGTAGTAGCGCGGCTGTCCCTCGGCGTCCTCGTGGTAGACGTTGCCGCCGCCCCAGGCCGGCCCAGACAGGCCGTTGCTGCTGGTCAGGGCGTTGTGATTCCGCACGCTGTAGCGCACGTCGAACACGTCGCGCAGCGTGCGATACAGCCGCTTGCCGCGCCCGGTGTAGGTGAAGTTGATCTCGTCATAGCCGATGCTCGCCCAGATCCGCCTGAGCGGACCGAGCCAGCGCCCGCAGTCAACATCGATCCGGGCCATGATCGCTCTCCCAGGCAGGTCGTGCGCGGTCAGCACACGGCCTAGAAACATGGAAACGTGTGCGTCACAGCGTGGCTCCCCCTCTCCCCTTGAGGGAGAGGGGGTTGGGGGGTGAGGGGTCGGTCTCGGGGGTGAGGGGTCGGTCTCGGGGGTGAGGGGTCGGTCTCGGGGGTGAGGGGTCGGTCTCGGGGGTGAGGGCCTCCCGCAGCCTACTGGCCGGCCAGCGTCTTCAGCTCCCGCTCCAGGAAGGTGACCGCCTCCTCAACCCCACGCTTGCCGTTCATCACGTCGCCCAGCGCCTGGCTGAACAGCAGTTTGCCCTCGGCCTCGCCCATGTACGGCGTGGTGCCGTAGACCGGGCCGCCGTAGCGCACAGCCGTCTCCATCTGCTTGACCAGCACGCTGCGGATCGGGTCAGCCGTGAAGAACGACGAGCTGAGCGCCGCCTTCGTCACCGGCAGGGCTGCGCCGCGCGTCCGCTCCACGTAGTCCGTGTAGAAGGTTGGGTCGTACAGCCACTTGAGGAGGTCGAGCCCGCCCTGTGGGTTCTTGCCGCCCGAGAACACGAACAACTGCCAGCCGCCCAGGAACGAGCGCGTCGTCTGGCCGGCCTTGTTGACCGGCAGCGTCACCGCGCCGAGCGTGTCCAGTAGTTGCGGCGCCTGGTCCGCGATGGCCCGCGCAAGCTCGCCGTTCGCGACCACCATCGCGATCTTCTTCAGCATGAACAGCTGAATCAGGTCGGTGGCCTTGTAGGTCAGCGCTGCCTCGTCCATCGTCTTGTGGGTCAGCAGGAAGTCGGAGCAGAACTTCAGCGACTCCTTCATCTCGGCGCTGTTGACCATCACGCTGCCGGCCCCGTCGATGACCAGCCCGCCGTTCGAGATGCCGAGCGGCACCCACAACTGGCCCGGGTTCGTCCCCTCCATCGGCACCACGAAGCCGAACTGATCCGGAGTGGTCAGCGCCTTCGCCGTCTCGGTCCACTCGGCCCAGGTCGTCGGCGGCTTCAGGCCGGCCGCGTCCAGCAAGTCCTTGTGGTAGAAGAGCACGCGCGTCTCGATGTACCAGGGCACGCTGTACGCCTGCCCGCCCAGCGAGACGAAGGCGTCGCGCTGGAGCGGCGCGAGGGTCGGGGCGATCTGCGCCGACACATCGTCGATCGGCAGCAGGTGGCCGGCCGCCGCGAACTGCATCGTGACGTCTGGACCCTGCTGCCCGAGGTCCGGCGGTGAGCCAGCCGCGATGGCCGCCTGGGTCTTCTGGATCGACTCCTGGAACACCATGAACTGCGCGCTGGACCTGGTGCCGTTCGCGCTGTCGAAGGCAGCCAGGTGAGCGTTGATCAGCGGCTGCCGTGCGCCGTTGTCCGCCGTCTCGCGGCTCCAGAACTCCACGGTGTTCGCGGACTGCCGCATCGGCGGCGCGCCCAGGTCCGCCAGACCCATCGCCTGCGCCGCCGATCCTCCCAGCAGCGGCGCTGCCGCCAGCCCCAGGCCCAACGCCGAGCCAGCCTGCAGCAGCCGCCGTCGAGCCGGCGAGGCCGGCCGCTTGCCGGCGCGGGGGGTTCCACGGTCCGAACGAGGTGAACCAGACATTGCCCCTCCCTTGGGTCGAGCGTCCGCGTCGGCGACGCTCACGACTTGACGGCGCCGGCGGTGAGTCCGCCGACGAGGTACCGCTGGAAGATCACGAAGACGGCGACGACCGGCAGCGTCGTCAGCGTCGCCATCGCGAAGAGGCCGGTGTAGTCCGTGCGGAACTGGTCGATGTACGCCGACAAGCCGATGGCCAGCACCCGTTTGGCGTCGTCGTTGATCATCACGTAGGCGAAGAAGAACTCATTCCAGGAGTTGACGAACGCCAGCGTGGCGACAGCCGCCAGCCCTGGCGCGGCCATTGGCAGTACCACCCGGAACAGCACGCCCAGGTAGCTGCACCCATCGATTCTGGCGGCATCCTCGAGCTCGCGTGGGATCGACAGAAAGTAGCCGCGCAGCAGCCACGTCACGAACGGCAGGTTGAACGTGGTGTAGGCCACCACCAGCCCGAGCAGGTTGTTCACCAGCCCGACCCGTGCGAACACCACGAACAATGGGATGACCAGCAGCACGGCCGGGAACAACTGGATCAGCAGCAGCGAGATCCCGAACGCCCGCTGCCCCCGGAACTTCAGCCTCGCCAGGGCGTATGCACCCCACGAGCCGGCGACCAGCACCAGCACGGTGGTCCCCAGCGAGACCAGCGCGCTGTTCAAGAAGTACCGCCCGAACGGCAGGGTTGGCGAGACGATCACCCGAACGATGTTGTCCAGGGTGTAGCTGTTCGGGAGCAGCGTCGGGCGCAGCGAGAACGCCTCCGGGGCCGGCGTGACGGCCGTCCGCAAGACCCAGAAGAAGGGGAACAGCGCCACGAAGATGGCGAACAGGATGACGGCCCAGGCCGCCGCGCTGCCGACATGCTGGCTCAGGCGGCGACGCAGCGGGCGGCGCGGAGCGGCGCTCACGGCAAGGCTAGCCAACGTCCTGCACCTCCCGGATGTACTGCCAGATGTAGATGCCGCTGATCAGCAGGATGAACAGGAACATCAGCACGGCGGCGGCGGCGGCGTACCCGAAGTCCCCCGCGATAAAGGCGATGTTGTAGGTCGCAATCGGGATGACGTTGGTGGCGTTGGCCGGGCCGCCCCGCGTCAGAATCCAGGGGATTGTGAAGTAGTGGAAGGCGTTGACGGCCGCCAGGAGGACGCCCACCATCGCGACCGGCTTGACCAACGGCAGGGTGATCGACCAGAAGCGCTGGAAGACGTTCGCGCCGTCGACCGCCGCCGCCTCGTACTGCTCCTTCGGGATCGACTGGAGGCCCGCCAGCAGCACCACCAGTTGGAACGGGAAGCTCTTCCAGACCATCACCGCGATCAGCGACCAGAGCGCCCAGTCCTTCCCGAGCCAGATCGGGGCGCGCCAGCCAGCGCTTCGGAACAGCGCCGCCAGGATGCCGAACTGGTCGTTGAACATCCAGGCCCAGACCAGCGCCGCCACGAAGGCCGGGATCGCCCACGGGATGATGAACACCGAGCGGACGATGCCCCGGAAGGGGAACTGCCGATTCAGCAGCAGCGCCAGCCCGAACCCGATGATGAACGAGAAGAACACCGACGCCACCGTGAAGATGATCGAGATCCAGATGGCGTTCCAGACCTCGGGGTCGGCCAGGATGCGCTGATAGTTGCGGAACCCGATGAAGGTGGCCGTGGCCGAGGAGATCTTGCGCTCCTGAAAGCTGATCCAGAGGTTGAACAGGAGCGGGTACACGTCCACCAGCAGGATGCCGACAACCGTGGGGAAGACCAGGATGTAGGCGATGCGCCGCTCCAGGAACGCGCCGAGGCCGCCCGTGGACGGCGCGTCGTGGGTGGCTGCGCGGGGCGACGATGGGCGCGCCGATGCGCTCATGAGACGGCCTCCAGTCCGGGAGGGGCAGCGGTGGACGCCCGCACGACGAGCCTCGGCGGCAGGACGATCCGACGATGGGGAGCGGTGTCGCCGCGCACCCGCGCGACCAGCAGCCGGGCGGCCGTCTCGGCCATCTCACGGGTCGGCTGGGCCACGGTGGTCAGCGGCACCTGGAGATAGGGCGCGTAGAGGATGTCGTCGTGGCCGACCAGCGAGATGTCCTCGGGCACGCGCAGGCCGGCCGCGCGGATCGCCACCAGCGCCCCAACGGCCATCAGGTCGTTGTAGGCGAAGATCGCCGTCGGGCGTCGGCGGCGTCCAAGCAGCTTGCCGGTCGCCTCGGTGGCCGCTTCCACGTCGATCTCGACCCGGCAGACGAGGTGCGGGTCGAGTGTGATCCCGTGTGCCGCGAGCGCATCCTGGTAGCCCGCCAGCCGCTCGGAAACCGTCGAGATCTCCGGGCGGCCGGTGATGTAGGCGATGCGCCGATGCCCAAGCTCGATCAGGTGCTCGATGGCCGCCCGCGCGCCGGCCCGGTTGTCGATCATCACCCGGTCCACGTCGAGGCCGGGCACGTCGCGGTTGAGCAGCACCAGCCGGTTGCCCCGCCCGACGAACTTCGCCAGCCCATCGTCCTCGGAGCGGGCCGGCGTCAGGATGATGCCGTCCACCACCTGCCCTTCCAGCAGGTGCAGGGACTGGGTCTGGCGGTCCGCCCGCTCGTTCGTGTCGAACAGGACGACGCTGTACCCTTCGCGGGTCGTCACGTCCTGAATGGCGCGGATCTGCTGGGCGGTATTCGGGTTCGTGCAGTCGGTGACGACGTGCCCGATGGTGTGACTCTGCCGCCGCAGCAGCGAGCGCGCGAGGTTGTTCGGGCGGAAGCCAAGCTCGTCGATGACGGCCTGCACCCGCTCACGGGTCACCGGACTGACGTCCTGCTTGCCGTTGAGGACGCGCGAGACCGTGTTGGCGGAGACGCCTGACTTCGCCGCGACATCGCGGATGGTGACGCGCACTGCGAGACTCCGTGCCACTGCGCACGAACTCCGGTAACGTTACCGGTAACCTTCCCGCAGCATACAGCGGTCCTCACGGGCTGTCAAGTGGGTGCGCGGCCGTTCGGCGCCTGCCGAACGGATGGCGCGCTTGCCGATGGCGAGCTTACCGCCGAGGCGCGTGCTTGTTGAACGCCTTCGTGGCCGCCCGCACCCGCCGCTTCTCGAACTGGCGGTTCAGGTGATCCTGGCGAGCCGCCAGCGCCCGCAGCTCGCGGCGCAGCTTGTGGTAGCTCTCCAGCCGATCCTGCCCCAGCGTCCCCGCCTCGACGGCCGCCAGCACGGCACACCCTGGCTCCGTCGTGTGCAGGCAGTCCGGGAAGCGGCACTGGAGCGCCAGGTCCTCGATGTCCGCGAACGTCTCTTCCACACCCTCGTCCACGTCCCAGAGCTGCAGCTCGCGCATGCCGGGCGTGTCCATCATCAGGCCGCCGCCGTCGAGCAGCAGCAACTGCCGATGGGTCGTGGTGTGGCGTCCGCGCCCGTCGAACTCGCGGACCTCCTGGGTGCGCTGCAGCTCGCGCCCGGCCAGCCGGTTGACGATGGTGGATTTGCCGACGCCCGATGACCCGAGCAGCGCGACCGTCTGCCCGGGCTGGAGATAGGCGAACAGGTCGTCATACCCTTCGTCGCGCGGGCGGCTCACCGTGTGGATCGGCAGGTTCGGGCCGGTGACTGCGCGGGCGGCAGACAGCCGGTCGTTCAGGTCGTCGCACAGATCGGTTTTGGTCAGCACCAGGACCGGACGCGCGCCGCTCTCGTGTGCCAGCACGAGGTACCGTTCCAGCCGGCGCGGGCTGAAGTCAGCGTCCACCAGCGCCATCACCAGCAGCACCACGTCCACGTTGGCCGCCACCACCTGCTCGGCCACGACGCTCCCCGCGACCTTCCGCACGAAGCGGCTCTTGCGCTCCAGGACGCCGTGGATGGTGGCGCGCTCCTCGCCCGTCGTGTTCGGGATGCGGCGCAGCCCCACCCAGTCGCCAACGGCCGGGTAGTCCACGCGCCCGCCCGCCCGGTGCCGCAGCCGGCCGGCCACCGTCGCCAGCAGCTCGCCGCCCTCGGTCACCACCCGGTAGATGTGTTGGTACTCGACCACCACGCGGGCCGGCAGCAGCCCCTGCTCGCCGTACGGCTCGAACCGCTCGGCGAACAGACCGTCGAAGCCGTAGGCGTTGAGGATGCTTCCTGGCGCTGTCTGTCCCATCCGTCAGGTTGTACCGAATCGGACGGGCTGGCCGCTGTTCTCGACGGAACGTGTCTACGACGACGTATCGAGCAGGCGGAAGACCCGCGAGACATCCAGGCCAGACTGCGCCAGCAGGGCGTCGCCAGGGCTGGACAGCAGATCCGAGCGCAGCTGGATCGTCGTGCCGAACGCCGCCGTCGAGTTCCCCAACGCCAGCTCGCCGGTCGCCGTGAGCGGCGGGCTGGTCAGGGCATCCAGGTCGTCCTCGAGGCGCGCCTGCGCCCGCCGGACGGCGTCGGCGGCGCGATCCAGCCGCGTGCCGGCCAGGTCGAGGGCGCCGGATGCGGCGACGGCCTGGTCTGAGGAGCGCACCGACAGCTCGGTCAGGCCCAGCGCCGAGGTGCTGATCTGCTTGAACGGGGCGGGGGTGGCGGTTTGCCCCGAGGCGCTGCGTATCCCGGGCCGCAGCAGCTCCTGGTTGAACAGCGTCCCGTCGGCAAGGGAGTCGATCTCGCCCAGCAGTTCGTTGACCTGACGCTGCAGTGCCGCGCGCTCCTGCGGCTGCATGCCGTGGCCGGTGCTGACCACCACCGCGTCTCCAAGCTGGGCCAGGAGCGTCTTGACGGTCGTCGCGCTGTCCGCTGCCGATTCGAGCTGCTCCAGGCCCGTTCCGACCTGTGCTGCACGGTCACGCGCCTCGTTGAGCGCGGCGATGGATGCCCGGCTGTCGTCCACCAGCATGGCCGGCGTGCCGCCACCGTCGATGCTGCTCAGCAGGCCGCTCTCGGCGTCGTCGGCGGGGCCGATGCGCGCGATCTGCATGCGCAAGCCACCCGCCAGGCCACTACGGCCGGCCAGCGCGTCGTTGTCCCGAGGTGATCGGAAGAACGGCAAGGGCGGGACGGGCACGAGCGCGGCCTCCGGAGGGTGAGCGGTAGGAGCGCCCGCCACCGAGCCTGCCAGCGATGACCGCGCGCCTTCACCATCATGCTATCGCGTTTGCGCGCTGGATGTAAAGATTATATTGCGCCTATATCGACGGATGTGGGCGACCGCGTGCCGCTCCTACCCTTCGATGCCGTTCAGCACGAAGTCGAACAGGTCGCGGCTCTGCGCGCCGGCCGCGTGCCACGCCGCATACCGTGGCTTCAACGGGTGGCTCACCACGATCGGCACGATCTGCTCGTGGCGGCCCCCGTGCGAGCGCAGCCCCGTCTCGACTAGCGACAGGTCGTGCTTGGACTGCGCCTTCCCGAGCGCCGTCCGCGCATCCGACGCCACGGTCAGATCGCCGATGCGGTCGGCCGGATGCTCGTAGATGACGGCGGCCTCCTCGCGGGGGTAGACCTCCTCGACGCCGTCGAGCGCCACGAAGGCCGCGCGGGCGCGCTCGCGATCCGCCTCGGGCAGGTAGACCCAGGCGAACGATCCGAGCGCCCCGTGGTGCAGGACGTACGGATCGGTGATCGGCAGCACGACGTGGTAGTCGCGGACGCCCAGGTGGTCGAGCACGTCCTCCAGGTAGATGACGCGCGGCGCGCCGTCCGGCTGCTGCTTGGCGTTCATGCCGTGGTCCGCCGTGAATCCGACCACGAACCCGGCATCCAGAAACTCGCCCAGCAACTGGTCGAAGCGCCGATAGAACTGGTCGGCCATCGGCCCGCCGGGGGCTTCAGGGCGATTGCATGTTCATTGGTGTCCCCGAAGCATCATGGAACGGGCGGTCGGGGGTTGAAACCCCCGCCTACAGTCATTCCGTCGCTGCGCGACGGAGACCGGGAACAGCCGTCGTCCGGTGAGACTGGAGCGTCGCGCAGCGACTGCAGGACGGTAGGCGGGGCTTTCAAGCCCCGACGCGGCGGCACGACGACATCAACATGCAATCGCCCTGCCGGGGGCTTCCTTGTGCTGGACGAAGTCGGTGGTCGAGACGTACAACAGGTCGAGGCCGCGCCCATCGCGCGCCAGCAGGTGCCGGTGAACGGTCAGCCCGATCTCGGCGGCGTAGGCGCTGGCGTCCCACTCGTAGATCTTCGGGGCCGGCCGCCCGACGACGGCCGGCACGTCGGCGATGCCCAGGCCGGGCAGCCCGAGCTCGCCAGCCCGCTGCATCTCCCCCAGGATCGTCGGGCAGCGCAGGTGGGCCGGGTCCGTCAATTGGACTTCGGAGCCGTCTGGCGCGCGGAAGTGGTTGCCGGGGATGCCGTGGACGGCGGGAGCCACGCCCGTCACGATGGAGACGTTGTTCGGGTTGGTCAGCGAGGGCATCTGCCCGCGCCCGAGGTGGTACGCGCCGTCGCCGGCCAGCAGCGCCGAGAGGCGGGGCATCAGGCCACGCGCCATGCCATCGTCGAGGTAGGCCGGCTGGCAGCCGTCGACGGTGATGACGACGGTCGGGCGGCGCGGCAGGCGGTAGTCACGCCCGTTGACGGTGATGAGCGAGTCGGCAGTGGGCACGGGCCACCTCCGGCGCGTCGCTGAGCGGCGGCTCAGCGCGAGTCAGCAGGCAGGATAGCAGCCAGGAGCGCGGCCGGCCGGAGACGGTTCAGCAGCCGGGGTGACTGCCTCGCGGCGGCGGCCACCCCGGCCTGCTGCTGGCCGCTACAGCCCGATGCGCGAGGTGAACTCCGGCAGGCCGCGCACGCCCGGCCGCACCCGGAACAGCGCCCCGGCCCCGGGGCCGTCCACGTCCTTCTGATCGCCGCCGGCCGTCGTGACGTACAGGTCTGAGAGGTCCGGCCCGGCGAAGATGGCGCTGGAGACCTTCTTCGCCGGGAACTCGATCCGCGACAGCTCCCTGCCGTCCGGCGCGTACCGCACCAGGCACGAGCCGCCCCACCGCGCCGACCAGACGCACCCCTCGGCGTCCATCGTCATGCCGTCGGGGGCGCCCTGGCCCGGCTCGTCCGCCACGTACACGAACTGGCGCTTGTTGGTGATCGCGCCGGAGTCGGCGTCGTAGTCGAACAGGGAGATGTCGCGGGTCGAGGTGTCGGTGTAGTACAGCCTGCTCCGGTCAGCGGTGAAGCCCATGCCGTTCGAGACGCCGATCTCGGTCAGCACCACGGAGTAGGTCAGGTCCGTCTCGAGTCGGTAGAGGAAGCCCGTCCGCTTGTTGGCCGGCTCGCCCTCGACGGGCGGCGACATGGTCCCGCAGAACACCCGCCCGCGCGGATCGGCGATCACGTCGTTGAAGCGGCTGGCGCGGATGGCCGGGATCTCGTCGATCAGGGTGGTCAGCGTGCCGTCGCGCCAGACGGCGATCTGCCCGCGCTCCATGAACAGGAGCAGCGAGCCGTCCTCCTGGATCGTGAATCCTCCGACCTGCGGGCCGCTGTAGATCTGTTCGTGGTGGCCGCTGGCGGGGTCGTAGCGGAAGAGGCGGCCGGTCAGGATGTCGGACCAGTACAGGCGGCCTTCGGTGGCGTGCCAGAGGGGGCCTTCGCCCACGACACACTGGTAATCGGCGATCAGCTCGGGCTGCATCGGAGCCTCCGGGGAATCAACAACGTCGTTGCGGTGCGTGCCGACACCGAATCGCCGGGTCGGCCGCGTCGCCGTGAGGATGGCACGCCCGGCCGCCGCCGCTCAAGTTGGGTCCCCTCAGGCCCATGGCAATCGCATGTTCGTTGGCGTTCCCAGAACGTGGTACGCCCCGACTGCGCTGCATGACGCGCCCAACATGCAATCGCCCTGCCCTCAGGCCGACCGCGACAGCAGCCGTTCGCGGACCGTTCGGTTGGTCGCGAGGTCGATGGCCGTCCAGGCGAGCGCCGTGGCGCCGTCGCGGATGGCCCGGTCGCCGGCCGGGGTGACGGTGCAGGCCGCGAACTCCGGCTGGTGGTTGACGGCCGGCAGCGAGTCGATCCCGATCATCGGGTGAATCGTCGGGATGACGTGCGAGATGTTGCCCATGTCTGTCGAGGCCGGCATCGGGGACACCACGAACTCACGCCCGAGCCCGCTGGCATTCTGCCCGAAGATGGCCGAGAGCTCGGCGTCCCAGCGGCCCTCGGCGTACGGCTTCTCGCCGCCGGAGAGCGTGAGCGCTGCGCCAGTCGCCAGCGCGCCGGCCTCGAAGCAGCGAAAGACCTTGTCGCGCACATCGACCAGATCGCCGATCGCCGAGGCCCGGACGCAGTAGCGGGCGGCCGTGTTCGCCGGAATGACGTTCGGGGCGTCGCCGCCGTGCGTCACGATGCCGTGGACACGGTCGGTCGGTCGCAGTTGTTGCCGCAGCAGCCCGATGGCCGTCTGCGCTACGACCATCGCATCGGCGGCGTTGACGCCGAGATGCGGGAACGCGCCGGCGTGGGCCGGCCTGCCGGCGTACCGCACGTCGAACATCGTCGCGGCGATCAGGTTCGGTTCGAGGACGTTCGACGGCCCCGGGTGGACCATCATCGCCGCGTTGACCCCGGCGAACGCGCCCCGCTCCAGCAGCAGGATCTTGCCGCCGCTGTCGAGGACTTCCTCGGCCGGCGTGCCGAGCACGCTGACGGTCAGGCCGAGATCGTCGGCAAGCTCGCGCAGCGCGAACGCGGCCCCCAGCGCCGAAGCGGCGATGATGTTGTGGCCGCAGGCGTGCCCGATATCCGGGAGGGCATCGTACTCGGCGCAGATCGCCAGGTGCAGCGGCCCCGAGCCGGCGCGGGCCACGAACGCCGTTGGCAGGTCGTAGACGCCGGTCTGCACGGCAAATCCACCGTCGGCCAGCAGGTCTGCCAGCCAGCGGCAGGATTGTTCCTCCTCCCAGGCGACCTCTGGCGCGGCGTACATGCGGTGACTCAGGGCGACCAGCCGCTCGTGCTCCTGGGCGATGCGCCGTGCGGCAGCCTGTTTCGGGTCCATGCAGCATGCTCCAATGCGGGGGATGCGCGGCGAGCGCGTGCGCGGCGAGTGCGGTCGTGTCGGGATTGTGGCCGGACGGGGAGCGTGCCGCAACCGTCTCAGATGGTGCGCCCGCCTGCCCACCGATTCGGGCCGCCTCGCGGGTACTCCCGGTCGGGAGGGCACATGCGAGACGACACGACACGGCGAACGGAACCCCAGGCGGCCGGCAGTGCGAGCAGCGGGGGCCGGCCCGCGGCCCTGCGCCGCCTGCTCGGGGACATCGAGACGTTCTCGGCCCGCCTGCTCGCGATGCCGCTGCGCCCGTATCAGGCGGAGATCGCCCGGTCGGTCCTGCGCGCCATCGAGGATGGTGGCGGCCGCCAGTTGACGGTGATGCTGCCGCGCCAGAGCGGCAAGAACGAGCTGTCCGCCCACCTGGAGGCGTACCTGCTGACGCGCCGCCAGCGCCGAGGCGGCAGCATCGTCAAGTGCGCGCCAACCTACCGGCCGCAGGTGCTCGTCTCGGTGGCGCGGCTGCTGCGGACGCTCGACAACCCGCTGACGGGCGGCCAGTGGCGGCGGCGCGATGGCCACATCGTCGTGCTGGGGCGGGCCAGCATCGCGTTCTACTCGGCTGAGCCGGGCGCGCACGTCGTCGGCGGGACCGCCAGCCTGCTGCTGGAGTGCGACGAGGCCCAGGACGTGCTGCCAGACAAGTGGGAGAAAGACTTCCGCCCGATGGCCGCCACCGCCAACGCCGCCAGCGTCCTCTACGGCACCCCCTGGACCGACGACACGCTGCTGGCCCGCCAGGTCGCCCTGAACCGCGAGGCCGAGGCCCGGGACGGCGTCCGCCGGCACTTCCAGGTGGACTGGTCAGCCGTGGCCGATGCGAACCCGGCCTACGGTCGACACGTCGAGGGAGAGATCGCCCGGCTCGGGGAGCACCACCCGATTGTGCGGACGCAGTATCTGCTCCGCACCGTGGCCGGTGGTGGGCGCTTCCTCGACGCCGGACAGCTCGGGCTGCTGCTGGGGGAGCACCCGCCCGAGGACGCCCCGTCCGCGCGCCGCGCGGGGCCGGGCGCTTACGTGGCCGGCCTGGACGTGGCCGGCGAGGACGAGGAGGACCCGTCCGGCGAGGCCGTCCGTGTCAACCCGCGCCGCGACTCCACCGTCCTGACCATCGCCTACGCGGCCCAGACGCGGATCGGCGAGCGCGTCCTGGAGCCGCGCTTCGAGATCGTGCACCAGTATGCGTGGCGCGGCGACCGCCATCGCGAGCTGTACCCGCGCATCCTGGCGCTGGTCAGCGAGCGCTGGCGCTGCCGCTCGGTGGTGGTGGACGCCACCGGCGTCGGCGGCGGACTGGCGGCGTTCCTGGGCGCGGCGCTTGGGCCGGCCATCGTCAGGCCGTTCCGGTACACGGCGGCCAGCAAGAGCCAGCTCGCCTACGACTTCCTGTCGGCCGTCAACGCTGGCCGCCTGAAGCTCTATGCCGAGGCGGGGGAATGTCCGAAGGAGACGGGCGCCCCGATACTCCTGACCGATCCGGCTGCCAACGATCTGCGCCGCGAACTGCTGCGCCAGTGCGAGGCCGCCGAGTACGCCATGCGCGCCGGGCAAGTCATGAGCTTCTTCGTGCCCGAGCACCGTGGCCACGACGACCTGCTCAACGCCGCTGCGCTGCTGGTGCAGGCCCAGCCCGTCGGATCGGTCCGCACGGCCACCGGGCGGCGTCAGAGCCGATCGGACCGGTGAGCGTCTCGCCGTCGGGCCTGGGCCGAGACATGATCGGCCGATCAGTCGCACGGCCAATCATGTCTCGGCCCAGCCGGCTATCGCCCGGCGACACGGGATGCGAGGCGCGGTGCGACCAGGCGGGCGATGGCCTGCGCCAGCCCAGACTGCCGCGCCTCGTTGCCGCCCAGGTCGGTCACGCTGACCGTCGCCAGGTGGTCGGCAGCCAGCCAGGCCACCTGGGACGTCGTGCCGTAGTGGACCAGGATCGCGTCGGCCGCCCCGTCCAGGTGGCATCCTCGCAGGCCGCCGTACAGCGGGATGGTCTCGCGGGCCAGCGTCCAGAGGTCGGCGGGCGTGGCGCCCCGGGTACCGCTCGTTGCCCGGTCGAGGCCGACGCTGCCGAGGGTGATCAGCGCCCCGAGTCCCGCTCCGCCGGTCACCCGGAAGATCTGGAACGAGACGACCAGCCCGCGCAGTCGCCAGTCCATCTCCACCAGCGCCACTCGCCCACGTCCGACCTCGGCTCCTGCACCGTTCAGCATCGCCGCCACGTCGACTGAGTCGAGGATCCCGTCCGTGTCGGATCGGATCGTTGGGAGGACGTCGCGTTCGGGGGGCTGCGTCGCGCCGAGTGGCAGCACCGTCGCGAGGCCAACTGCGAACAGCAGTGTCGCCGTGCTCGCCGGAGAGGTGGTGGTGCATGCCGCATCCTGTACCGGGTCCGAGCAGCGCGCCGGTCGGTCGTTGACCATCCCTGCTGGCCTCCTCACCGGCTCTTGAAGCGCCGGGGCGCCAGGGCTGTCAGGTGTCACCCTTGCACCCGGCGGCTACCTGACGCCGACTCCGACGATCAGCTCGCACGGACCCTCGAATCCACCGGTCCCCTCGAACTGGCCGAGCTCACGCTCGATCTCGTCCCAGGCGGCCCGGCGCTCCCCCTCGGGCAAGCCGGCCAGCATCTGGTGCAATGCGCCGAACGACTCGCGCTCGAAGCGCACGCATTCCGCCGCCGAGGGCATCCGCAGGGGCGACGGGACGATGCACGTCTCGACCTCGCGGAAACCTGCCCTCCGGTACGCCTCGGCCAGGACGCCGGGACCGCCGAGACTGAACGGGCCGGGCTGGCCGGACAGCGGCGGCGGGAGCTGGGCGCGGCGGCGGATGATCGAGACGGGGATCGAGAAGAAGCGGTTGTTCTCCGGCGTCGTATAGACGATGGCGGCGACGCGTCCGCCCGGCTTGAGCACCCGTCGCATCTCGGACAGCGCCCGCTGCCGGTCCGGGAAGTAGATCAGCCCGACCCGTGAGGTCACCACGTCGAACGACGCGTCCGGCAGCTCGAGGTGCTCGCCGTCCATCTCGCGGGTCTCGACGTTGCCGAGTCCACGCTCGCCGGCGGATCGGGCCGCAAGCTCCAGGATGTTGGGCGCGATGTCGGTGGCGAGGACGTAGCCGCGCGGTCCGACGCGCTCGGCGATGGTGATGGCCGGCTCGCCGGCGCCGGCCGCCACGTCGAGCACGCGGCAGCCGGGGCTGATCCGCGCAGCATCGAGCATGACATCCGTGGCCGGGCCGAGCCAGCTCTTCAACGTCGGGCCCCAACGATGCCAGGCCTCCGCGGCCTGCTGCCACTGCTCCCGTGTCGTCTCCTTGTACGCGATGGGGTCGAAGGCGAGCATGGCGTCCCTCCTTGTGTGGTGTCGGGTGTGGTGTCGAGATGGCCGGCTCAGGGGCGGCCGGCCGTCGTCCCGCGCGCTAGTCGTCGTCCTTGCACGCGGCGGTGACGGTGAGCGTGTTGTTCGCCTCGTCCGCCTCGGCGACACGCTTCGCCGGGTCGACCGTCGCCGTCAGCGTGCGTTGGCCCTTCTTCAGCCGAACATGCTCGAAGCGGACCTCGCGCTCCTGCCCGGCGTCCAGTCCAGGCGCCGATTCGCTGCCAACTTCCACCTTGTCCACGGCGAGCGAGACGGCGAAGGCGCCCGCGTTGGCGTTGCCCGTGTTCTTGACGACGGCGGTCACGTCGTTCTTGCCGTCCTTACAGTCGTCCTTGCCGTCCGGCGTCCGGCCGTTGACCTCGATCGCACTGATGGTGAGGTCGGACCGGGCCGCGCTCGGCGTCGGCATCGGCGTGGGGCCGGGCGTCGGCGACGCCGTTCGGTCCACCACCAGCGCGATCCGGTTGTTGGCCTCGTCCATCTCCGGGACTTGCCGCGCCTCGTCGATCGCGAACGACAGCTCGCGCTGGCCGTCCCCCAGCTCCGACAGGAGCACACAGTGCTCGGTGGACGCCCCGACCTCGAGAGCCGGCAGGGTCGGCGTCCGCGACAGCGGCACGCCACTGTCGCGGATGCCGAGCTGGAACAGGCCGGACGGCTCGCTGCCGACGTTGTCGACGACGACGCAGCGGTACTGCAGCCCGCCGGCGTCGAAGCTCCGGATCTCGCGCGCCCGTAGGTCCGGCAGCGGCGTACGGCGGATCTCGAAGTCGAGGTAGTAGTCAGCAGGGCCGCCATCGGTCCAGAAGCTCCGCGGCGTGTAGCTGCCGACGCCCCAGTCGTTGCCCGGGGTGAGCCAGACGTAGATCCGGCCCAGGTACTCCCATCGGACTCCGGCGGGATCGAGCTCGTCGTCCGTGTCGTACATGTCGAGCCAGAGCAAGTACTCCGCGCCGGCGTACATCGGATAGCCGGCTCGCTCGGACAGGTCGTACCCGCTGTGCCCCTGGTCGCCGAGTTTGGGGATCACGACATTCAGGGGGACCGTCTCGTCGGAACTGGCGTCGAAGAGCTCCAGGTGATCGGTGAGGCCGGCCATTCCGTCGTTGCCCGGGAAGCAGGTGTCCGTGGCCGAGCAGCGAAGGAGCTTTGCCTCCAACTGCAGGTCGCCCTCGGAGTGCCAGTCGTGATCGTCCAGGATGTGGGCGGACTTGACAATGAGCTGCACCCGCGCCGCCGGGTCGCGGGACCGCGCGGGCTGCGCCTGCGTAGGAGCCGGCAACCCGAGTACCGTGACGACCAGGGCGGCCACGAGGCCGACGGTCGGCATGGCGCGATGAGCGACGTGCGCGACAGCCGCACGTTGAGCAGTCCACGCGAAGGTCATCGGTCTCCCCCTATCGTGCACACTGGCACGTCGTGCCGACCGGCACGGCCGTGTGCCCCGCCGTGGTGTCTCCGTCGCCGCGGTGTCTCCGTCAAGGTCCACGCGTCCGTTGCGGACTTCGCACCGGAGCGTGCGGCCGGGCGCTCGCTGGCTCGCACCCTCAGCCTATCGACGGCGGCAGGCCGCAAGGATGCGGGAGATCACCCAGCCGTATCGGGGGACCTACGTATCTTTCTCAGGCGGGCTTCGTCGTCCGGAGGCCGTCTTCGGCAGCCACGGATGACCGAATGGGCCAGGTCGTGCGTTGCCCGGCCTTCGAGTGGCGCGTTCAGTCGCCCAGGACGCCGAGCTCGCTGGCCCGGCGGACAGCCTCGGCGCGAGATCGGCAGTTGAGCTTCGCCAGGACGTTGCCGACGTGCCGCTCGACGGTCCGTGGGCTCAAGAAGAGCAGGCGCGCGATGTCGCGGTCGGTTCGGCCCAACGCGATATGTCGCAGCACTTCGAGCTCCCGATGCGAAAGGCCGCCACGCTCAAGCCCGGAGGCCATGCCCCGGCCCGGTCTCCGCTCCGGCGACTCGCCGAGCGCCGCCAGCTCCTGCGTGGCCTGCGCGGCCAGTGGACGGGCTCCCAGTTTCCGCGCCATCCGATACGCATCGGTCAGGTGCTCGACGGCCCTCTGGTGCTGACCGGCCGCCCCGAGGGCCGCGCCAGCGCGGAGGTGTGTCTGGGCCACGTCGAACGGCAGCGGCGTGTCCCGCAGCAGGGCCAGCGCGTGTTCGAACTGACGAGCCGATTGTTCCGCTTCGCCCTCGAGGAGCAGGGTCTCGCCGAGCGCGTGGGCGAGGCCAGCCAGCGCCTCGCCGTGCGTGTTCTCGGCGGCGATCCGCGAGAGGGCGCTCGCACAGGCGCGCGCTTCGGCCGCCGCACCACGGACCGCGAAGAACGTCGCCGACCACCGGAGTGACGAGATCGCGTAGTGCCGCTCCTCGGTCCGCTCCCACCGCTCGAGGAGGGCGCGACAATGACCCGCCGCCGCGTCGTCATCTCCCGCAAGCTGTTCCACGAATGCCAGGCCCCACGCGTCCTGGATCTCGATCGCCGCCAGCTCGATCAGGTGCGCGAGCGTCGCCGACTGGAGCAGGAGCGGTCGCGCGCGGGGTCCGTCCCCCCGGAACGCATAGATAGATCCGAGCATGGCTCCTGCGACCGAGCGGGCAGGTGCTGGGCTCTCGTCGGAGGCGAGGACGTCTCGGCAGACCCGGAGCGTCCTGTCCCATTCCCCGATCTGCCTCAACAAGACGGACATGCACGCCATGCAGACGTGGGCCAGGCCGGACTCGCCGCGCGCGCGACAGAACTCAGCCGCCGTCAGGTACGTCTCCCGTGCCTGGCCATACTGCCCTGCCTGCTCCAGGGCATCGCCGAGATGCTGGTACACCTCGGCGGCCAGCCCAGGCAAGTCGCGCTCGAGCGCGAGCGACAGTCCCTCGCGCACCAGAGCCAGTCCGGCCTCGTGCTGCCCCGACTTGGCGCGAACGCTGCCTTCGAGGCCCATGGCCCGGGCCTTGAGGTCCAGTCGACCGGCTTCATCCGCTTCGCGATGGACGATCTCGAGCAGCGGCAACGCCGCCGTCAGGCTCGCGGCCGAACGGAGATGCGCCACAACCGACAGCCGCTCTGCCGCCGCGTCGCCGGGCAGCCCGCTCGCGGAGAACGCATCGGCGGCGGACAGCCGCGCCGCGAGTGACTGGTCCCACGCGCCCTGCATCTCATGGACCGTGGCCAGGCGACGCTCCGCCGTGGCCGCCCTGCGCAGGTCGCCGAGGTCGCGCCAGCCGGCGGCGGCCTGCCGCCATGCCTGGACCGCCTCGGCCGGCTCGCCGGACAGCTCGGCACAATGCCCCAGGCGCTCCAGGAGCCCCAGCCGGTCTGCCGCGGAGCTTTCGGTCCAGAGGGCGAGCGCTCGACCGGCGGCACGGGCGGCGTCCCGGTAGGCATGGAGCGCACAGAACGCCTCGACGGCGGCGACCAGGGCTCGCCGCGCCCGCTCCGTCTCCTGGGCCGCCCCCCAGTGCTCCGCGACGAGCCCGAGCGGAGCACCACGCGGCTCGAGACGCTCCGCCAGCCCTCGATGAAGCGCTCGGCGGCGTCCCCACGGCACATCGGCATAGATGGCATCGCGCGCCAGCGCGTGACGGAACGCTCCGACCCCGCGCTCCGCCTCGATCACGATGCCCCGCTCGATCAGCTCGTCCAGGCCACCGTCCCCGCCGGCCAGATCCGCCACCAGATCGAGGTCGAAGCGCACGCCAGCGACCGCCGCAACCTGGAGGGCCTGAAGCGCGTCGCGGCTCAATCCCTGGGTGCGCAGCAGCATGGTGTCACGAACACTCTCAGGAACCGGCAGCGGATCGCGCTGATCGAGCGCGAGGCCGGCCGGCGTCTCGCGCAGTCGTCCGCTCGCCGCCAGCGCCATCGCGACTTCCTCGATGAAGAACGGCAGTCCCTGGGTCCGGTCGTGCAGGATCGACTGGAGGTGGGGACTCACGCGCTGCCCAAGGGCGCAGGCAGCGAGACGGGAGCTTCCAGCCTGGTCGAGCGGCTTGATGCTCAGCTCGCGTGCCCGACCGGCCCGGCGCAGGTCCAGGCGCAGGCGACGGAGCGGGTGGTCACGAGGGAGCCCATCGGCTCGGTATGCGCCGATCATCAGGAGGGGAAGTTGCTCGAGCCAGGTGGCAGCCGCGCTCAGGAGGTCGATTGTCGCCGCGTCGGCCCACTGCAGATCGTCCAGGAACACGACAGCCGGCCGGCGTGCGGCCATCTGTTCCATGCCCCACCGCACCGCTTCGAGAAGCGTCGGCGCGTCGCTCCGTTCGGGTGGCGGCCCCCGCTCGGGAAGCAAGATGTTGAGGTGGATCGAGAGCGGTCCTGGTCCCGGCAAGCCATCCGGCGCGTCGTGGAGAAATGCGCGGAGCACGGCAACGATCGGCCCGTAGGGCTCCGCATCGACGTGTGGCGGAGCGGATGCGAGCGCCAGCAGATCTGTCTCGGCCAACGCCGCCTTGACGAGCGCGGTCTTCCCGACGCCGGCCTCGCCCGTCACGAGCACCAGGCTGCCACAGCCGTCTCGGGCCGCGTCGATTGCGCGGTCGAGGACAGCCTGCTCATCCTCACGCCCGATCAACGGTCTGCGCGGGTGCATGGGCTTGAGTATAGGTCGGCGCCAGCCGCCCGGCTGTTCCGCGCGAGACAGCCTGGTCACCAGATCGCCCGGGACCGTGAGCCGGCACGCCAGTGCGAGGCCGCCGCGTACGCCAAACGCGCGTAGCAGCAGCCGCGGGAGAGCCTCGGGCCCGGCAACGGTGTCGATACCAGGGCCATTTCGGCAGTCGCGCTCAACCTTGCAGGTCGTCAGGCGTCAGGCCAGTTTGTCGAGCGATGCGAGCGAGCATACGAGGACCGATTTCCTGGCCGTCATGAAACGCGAACACAACGCCGCCGATGTACCATCGCACGCCTCGTGTCGTCGTCGCGTCAGGTGCCCGTGCTACGAAGGCTGCACCCTACATCACCGGGCCGTAGTAGTAGGCCCAGAAGTCGGGGTCGCCGTTCCGCCAGCCCGGGGCGAACGCCCGCTCGAAGAACCGGCCCATCCGGTTGAACAGCCGCTCCCAGGTGGACTGGCCCGCCTCGATGGCCTCCAGCACGTCCGCGATGTGCTCGCCCAGGTTCGCCAGCTCCTCCTTCGGCAGGTACGAGTTCGCCCCCTGCTCGATGGACGCCTTCAGCGTGTCCGGGTTCATCGCGTGGGCCGTGAGCATCACCGTCGGGATGCCGAGCGCCACCGTCTGGTTCAGCAGCTCCATGCCGTCCACGCCCATGATGTCGAGCACGGCCACATCGTAGGTGTGCGCCTCCAGGAACGCGACGGCCTCCTGGTAGGTCCGGGCGCCGTCAACGGTCGCGCCGTCCAGCACGTCGACAATCGTCTCAAGGATATCCGGCTCGTCGTCCACGGCGAGGATCCGCAGCCCGCTCAGGCGATCCGTGGCGCTTGCATCCGACATGTCAGCTCACTCCTCCCAGCATCGCCAGCCCATCCCCCAGAGACCCGCAAGGCTGGCGGCGGAGTATAGACGAACACCGTGGGCCACACGCGACGGGTTCGGCGCCACAGCGTCTCAGCGCCGGCGCCCGGTGGGGACCGTCAGACAGAACGTCGTGCCACGCCCGACTTCGCTGCTCAGCGTGATGTCGCCGCCCAGCCGACGCGCCAGGATGCGCGCCCCCGCCAGCCCCAGCCCATGCCCCTTGCGCTCCAGGCCGTCGCTCGCCGCCACCTGCCGGTACCGCTCGAAGACCGTTGCATGGTGCTCCGGTGCGATGCCCGGCCCATCGTCCTGCACCTGCACCGTCAGCATCCCGCCAGCCTGTTCCAGCGTCACGTCGAGCGTCTGCCGCCGGTAGTGCAACGCGTTCTGGACCAGGTTTCCCACCATCAGATCGAACTTGACCGGGTCTTGATGGATGGTCAGGCTCCCGACGCCCGGGCCAGCGTGGACGTGGATACCGGCGGCGGCCAGCGACGCCAGCCGCTCGGCGTCGGTGCTGCCGTCGTAGACGTGGCCGGCCAGCGCGTCGTCGAAGCTCTCGACGGCCGCCAGCACGATGTGGAGCACCGCCTCGGCCGGGGCGAACGACGCATAGGTGAACTGCGATGCCTCGGCCCGCCCGACCTCCAGCAGGTGCTCGACCAGCCGCCGCCCGCGCAGCGCCCCGCGCAGAATGCGCCGCAACGCCTTCTCCTGGCGCTCCGTCAGCGGTCCATGCCGCGAGGGGCTGGCCAGCAGCGTCCGGGTGGTCGCCTCGACCAGCGCAAGCGGACTCTTCAGCTCATGTACCAACAGCTGCGTGTCCAGCTCCTGGAAGAACGTACCGCCGCCCTCGGCCGGCTGGGTGGTATCGTGCGTCGCAGCGTCGTGCGTCATGGCCTGTCCGTCGGTTCAGGCTCGCCGGCCGGCGGCGTCTGGATGGCCTGGATGGCTGTCGGAAAGATCAGCATGAACGTGCTCCCGACGCCCACCTGGCTCCGGAAACGGAGCTGGAAGCCGTGACGCTCCGAGAGCAGCTTGATGCGCTGGAGATCCAGCCCCTTCCCGCCGGCCCCGAAGTCGTACGGGCGACCCGAGGAGTAGTCGTCCGTGCTGCCGGCGTGCACGAACCCGAAGAACAACTGGCGCTGCAAGTCCGCATCGATGCCCACCCCGGTATCGTGGATCTCCAGCCGCACGTCGCCGTGCAGCGTCCGCAGCCGGACCTCGATCTCGTTGCCGTCAGGCGTGGCCTCGATGGCGTTGCGGAGCAGCCCTCGAAACGACTTGAACAGGATCGATTCGGGCAGGCAGACGGCCGGGCACGCCGCCAGCGCCAGCGTCAGCCTGACGCCGCGATGCGCGAACGCGGGCCGGAGCGACTCCACCACCGCCGACGTCCAGGTGTCGAGCGCCAGCGTCGAGGCGACCTGATCGTCGTCGTCGGCGTAGATCGCGGCGATCCGCCGGGCGAAGCGCAGGCGTAGCTCGTGCGGCGTGCCCTCGACGTCGGCCAGGCTGTCGAACAGATCCTCAGCCCGCCGCAGCAGCGTCGAGAGGATGATCTCCTCGTGAAAGTTGCGCTGGTCGGCGATGTCCGACGCTTCGAGCTGCAGCTCGGACAGCCGGCTGATGGCCCGCTGCACCCGCTCCCCGATGGTCCGCGCCCGCTCCGGTTGCTGGGCGGCGGCCATCTTCTGGAGCACCCCGCTCGACGCCGCCAGCACCGCCAGCGGCGTCTTCAGCTCGTGGGAGAGGTGGTCGATCATCCGAGACTTGGCGACGTTCTGCATCTCCAGCAGACGATCCTGCTCGATGAATGCCTCGACCATCCGCGCCCGCTCGATGGCTACGCAGATGTGGGCCGTCAGCCCCCGAAGCAGCGCCTCATCCTCCCGGTCAAAACCGGTCAGGTTGTGCTTGTTCAGCACCTGGATCACGCCGACCAGTTGATCGTGCGCGCCGATCAGCGGCATCGACAGCACCGAGCGCGTACGGTAGCCGGTCCGCCGGTCGACGGCCGGATCGAAGCGCGGATCGGCGTAGGCGTCGGGGATGTTGGCGACGGCCCGCGTCCTCGCCACGTCGCCGGCGATGCCCTTGCCAACCGGCAGCCGGATCTCGCGGATCTCAAGCTGACCGGTCGTCTTGCTCCACAGCTCGCCGTGCTGGGCATCGTACAGGAAGAGGGTCGCGCGCTCGGCGTCGAGCACGTCCGTCGTCTTGCTGATGATGGTCCCCAGCAGATCGTCGAGGCGCACCTGGCTGGCGAGCGCACTGGAGACTTCGAGCAGGATGCTGAGCGTGCGCGTCTGGCGTGATGGCTCTGACTGCTGCATCCACGATCCGCCGTTGACGTGCTTCACGGTCCCGCTGGCACACCGGCCAGCCGACCTGAAGCCGAGGCTGGAGCGTGACTATACCCCGGACCTCCGCCAACCCGAAGCCGGGCGTGAGCGGAGCCAGGGCGATTGCACGTTCGTCGATGTTCCCGCAACGCCGTGAAACGCGCAGTCGGGGGTTGAAACCCCCGCCTACACTCACGCCGTCGCTGCGCGACGGACGCCGGGACCAGCGGCAACAGGTGAGACCGGAGCGTCGCGAAGCGACTGCAGGATGGTAGGCGGGGCTTTCAAGCCCCGACTGCGCTGCGCGACCCGCTCAACGTGCAATCGCCCTGTGAGCGGAGCCGCATGGCTGGCGCGGGTACACTCACGGCCACGGCGTGCGGGGCCGCTGGCCCAGCGGAGGACGGGGCGCGCACGACACGGCCAGTGAAGGACGGAAACGATGGGAATCCTGCAGCAGTTCCGGCTGGATGGCCGCCGGGCGCTCGTGACCGGCGCGCCGCGCGGCATCGGCAAGTCGATCGCGCTGGCGCTGGCCGAGTGCGGCGCGAACGTGGTCGTCAACTACGCGTCGAGCCGCGCGCTCGCCGAGCAGGCCGTGGCTGAGGCCGAGGCGTTCGGCGTCTCGGCCTACGCGATCCAGGCCGAATTAGGGCAGCCAGGGGCCGCGCGCTCGCTCTATGAGGCGTCGGTCCACGCGCTTGGCGGCATCGACATCCTGGTACACAACGCCTCCGTGCAGTACCGCTCGGGCTGGAGCGAGATCCCCGAGGAAGAGTTCGATCACCAGATCAACGTCAACCTCAAGGCGATGTTCGAGCTGACGCAGCTGGCGGTGCCGTCGATGTGCGCGCAGGGCTGGGGCCGCGTGCTGATGATCGGGAGCGTCCAGCAGGCCCGCCCCAGCGCCCAGATGATGGTCTACGCCGGGACCAAGCACGCCCAGCTCAACATGGCGCGCAACCTCTCCCTTCAGGTGGCGAAGTTCGGGGTGACCGTCAACAACCTGGCCCCGGGCGCCATCGACACCTACCGGAACGCCGAGACGCTGGCCGATCCGAACGTCGTGGCCCGCCTCAACGAGCGGATTCCGGTGGGGCGCGTCGGCCAGCCCGACGAGTGCGCGGCGGCAGCCCTGCTGCTCTGCTCAGACGCCGGCTCGTACATCACCGGCGCGGACCTGTTCGTCGACGGCGGCCTGAGCCTGGGCATCATCTAAGATGAAGTGAAGACGCGTCAGCCCTGGGCTGGCGCGTCTTCGATCTCCCCCGTCAGCAGCGCCGTCACTCGGGCGCCAGCCGGCAGGATCTCGCCGCCAGACGGGATCTCCAGCAGCGCGTTCGCGCCGATCATGTTCAGCAGCCGGCTGGACGCCTGCCGCCCCGTCGCCGTGCCGATCAGCCGGCCGTACTGCCACCGCACCACCGCCCGCTGATACTCCAGCCGGTAGCGGCTCGCCTCGATGGGGTGCTCCAGCTCAACCGTCACGCGGGGCCGGTGCAGGCGCGTCAGACCCTGCAGCCGCCGCAAGGCCGGCCGCACGAACACCTCGAAGGTCACCAGCGAGGAGACGGGAAACCCCGGCAGCGCGAACACCGCCGTTCGCTGGACCGTTGCGAAGGTCAGCGGCTTGCCCGGCTTGAACGCCACCCGCCCGAAATGGATCTCGCCGAGGTCGGCCAGCAGCGGCTTGAGCAGATCGCGCGTGCCCATCGAGACCCCGCCCGAGGTGATCAGCACGTCCGCTACGCCGAGCGCCGCCTCGACGGCCACGCGAAGCCGAGCCGGATCGTCCACACAGTGCCCGGACCAGACAACCTGTCCGCCAGCCTCCTCGGCCGCCGCGATCAGCGCGTACTGGTTGCTGTCGCGCACGAAGCCGGGTGGCGGCGTACCGTCTGGCGCCACCACCTCGTCGCCCGTCGCCAGCACCGCGACGCGCGGACGGGGGTGGACGCTGACGGCGGTGTGCCCGACCGCCGCCAGCATGCCGATCTCGGGCGAGTGCAGCTGCTGGCCGGCCCGCAAGACCACCTGACCGCTGCGCGCGTCCACGCCGGCCGCCTGGATATGGTCTCCCAACCGGGGCGGGCGCACGACCTCGACGTACCCATCCTGCTCGCCGCCGGTGTCCTCGAACATGACGACGGCGTCGGCCCCGTGTGGCAGCACGCCGCCCGTCATGATCCGGACCGCCGTGTCAGGCTCAACCGTCACCGAGGACGCGTTGCCAGCGGTCACCTCGCCCACGACTCGCAGCCGGAGCGGTCCGGGCCGCGCCACCACCGCGTAGCCGTCCACGCCGGCCCGGCGCGTCGGCGGGAGATCGTCGTCCGCCAGCACATCCTCGGCCAGCACCAGCCCGGCCACCGTGCGGAAGTCCAGACGGACCGGCGGCAACGGCTCGACGCGCGACAGGATCTCGCGGGTCGCCTCCGCGACGGACAGCATCGGATACGGCGAGGTGGTCCGGATCGTTCCTGGCATGCTCGGCCTCCGTGCACCGCTCAAGACGCAACCGCCGCTCAGAGTATGGCCGCTCGCCTCACCCGCCGAACAGGATGCCCGGGATCGAGTCAGGGCGATTGCATGTTGATGTCGTCGTGCGGCCGCGTCGGGGCTTGAAAGCCCCGCCTACGATCCTGCAGTCGCTGCGCGACGCTCCAGTCGCACCAGTGCCTATCCGTGCCCGGTGTCCGTCGCGCAGCGACGGCATGCGTGTAGGCGGGGACTTCAGTCCCCGACCGCCCGTTCCATGATGCTTCGGGGACACCAATGAACATGCAATCGCCCTGAGTCACGAACCAGGGCGATTGCATGTTGATGTCGTCGTGCGGCCGCGTCGGGGCTTGAAAGCCCCGCCTACGATCCTGCAGTCGCT
>JADZEM010000064.1 GCA_020850535.1 Chloroflexota bacterium | reverse complement strand
CTCCCCCTCTCCCGCGCACAGGGAGAGGGGGCCGGGGGGTGAGGGCCTCCCCAGGCCGGGGGGTGAGGGCCTTCCCAGGCCGGGGGGTGAGGGCCTTCCCCGCCGCCTGCGCGCGGCCTGGGCCATCGCGAGGCGGGACCTGCTTGGGATGCTCTACGGCCCGGCCATCTACATCGTGGTGGCGCTCGGAATGCTCGCCACCATGCCCATCGTGGCCGGCTACGTCGACGCCGTCCAGCGCAGCCGCCTGCTGCTCCTGTCCGATCCGTTCACGCTGCCCTTCTTCGTCGCGGGGACCATCGGGATGCTGTTCCTGGCCCTGGCCTCGGTGAGCAGCATCGCGCGGGAGCGCGAGAGCGGCACCCTCGAAGCCCTCTTCTACGGTCCTGTCGATGAGGCGGCCTACGTGCTCGGGAAGGTGTTGGCCCAGGTGCTGGCGTTCCTGCCCATCGCCGGCGGGCTGGCCGTGCTGCTGCTCGCCACCTCTGGCATGACCGGGCTGCGCCTCCCCTACGCCTTCGGGCTGGAGCTGCTGCTGGCCATCA
Organism: Chloroflexota bacterium; assembly: GCA_020850535.1. Taxonomy (NCBI): domain Bacteria; kingdom Bacillati; phylum Chloroflexota; species Chloroflexota bacterium. The sequence continues at coordinate 31,739 of JADZEM010000064.1, read as the reverse complement.
GCGCAGCAGGGGCAGTCGCGGCCCTTGGCGTCTGCCTCTCGACGCTGGTGCGAGGCGTCCGAGCCGGGCTGGCGCTGCTGGGCGGGCTGACGCTGCTCTTCCTGGCGGTCCGCATCGCCAGCGAGCTGCTGGGCGCGATCTCGGTGACGAACAACCAGAGCCCGCTGCTCTGGCTCCGCAACGCCGTCCTGGCCGTCGACTGGCTGGTGGGGTACGTCTCGCCGTTCGGGCTGTTCCAGGCCGGGGTCGATGCGCTGGTGCGCGGCGACATCCTGAGCTACCTGGGGATGGCGGGCCTCGCCTGGGGCTACACGGGCCTGCTGCTGCTGGCCGCCGTCCGCCTGCTGGCCCGCCGAGGGGTCCGCAGATGAGTCCGGTGCTGGGTTCCGGGTTCTGGGTTCTGGGGATCCGGAGAAGCGGTCACCTCCTGGCGCTGGCCGTCGGTATCCTGGTGCTTGCCGCCCCATCCCTGGCCCTCGCACAGACACCACAGAAGGAGCGCCGCTTCGTCTACGGCTTCAACCTGTTTGACGGAACGGAATACGCCGCCGGCTTCGCGCCGCACACCGTGGACGCCGTCTACCAGCTGGCCGGGCACGTCGGCACGCTCGATCCGAAGGTGACCGAGGTCTACTTCTGGCCGATCACCGGCGAGATCCGCACCGACTTCACCAGCCTCAACGAGCTGGCGCCCGGCACGCTGGAAGTCGGGCAGGGCGGCCGCGTGATCCAGACGCTGGAGCTGACTGAGTACGTGGTGCAGATCGATCCGGCCGGCGGGCTGCCCGGCGGCCGGGTCTTCCTCGGGGCGGAGGCCCAGGCACGCTGGACCTTCTTCCAGGCCGAGCGCGCCGCCTACCTGGGCCGTCTTCGCGCCCACGCCGAGGCGCAGGTAGAGCACACCCGCAAACTGGAGGAGCTTCGGGCAGCATCCGCCCCGGGCGCGACCGTCGCGCTGGAGCCGCCACCCGAGCCAGCCCCGTTCACCCTCTACAGTACCGAGATCGGGCGCGGATTCGCCGTCGAGCTGCCGCCCGGCGAGTACACGATCCGCCTCCGCGAGCCGGGCGGCACGATCGTGGAGGACAGCGAGAAGCGGCTGGTCGTGTTCGCGCCGCGCCGCACCGGTGTCGGGTTCGAGGTGATCCCGCAAGAGCGCTGGACGTACCCCGAGCAGGCACAGGAGCCTTCGGAGGTGCTGTACACCGCCCCCGGCGGCGTGGTCTACCTGAAGCCGTACGCCGCCCAGGAGGTCAGCGCCGAGGCCCAGGCCCGGCTGCGGAATCCGCAGGATCTGGCGCCCGCTCCTGGCCGCTGGCAGTGGACGCGGCTCGGGCCACTGCCGCCGGCCACCCTGATGGTGCATGACGGCGTCCGCGAGCAGGCCGTCCCGCTCGGAGCGTTCACCGTCGAGCAGGCGCCGGGCGGTGTGCTGGGCTACCGGGTCGTGCCGTTCACGCCGCCAGTCGTGGCGGGCGCCGATCCGCAACAGCCAGCAACGGCCGGTCAGCCAGCCGCCCGCGTCCCCGACATCACCGGCTACCGCGTCGAAGCGCCGCCCGGCCCTGGCGTCCTGCGACTGCGCCTCGTGGACGCAGACGGCCGCGAGCTGGCCGGGAGCGCCCGCGAGGTGGTGGTGGTCTCGCCGGTCCCCTGGTGGCGGCTGACGTTGCCAGTCATCCTCCCGCTGGCGGTCGGCCTGAGCGTGGTGCTCTGGCGGCGCGCGCAGGTGCAGTCGGCCCGCGCCCTCACCGACGAGCAGCGCCGCCACCTCGCCTGACCGCACGCGGCACCGCGCGTCGGTGCGATAGACCGAGCGAGGGAGATCGTGGCGGGTCAGACGAGGCGAATGATGCACCCTTCGAACGGCCGAAGCGTCAGCGACGAGCCGTCGAGCGGCCCCGCGCGGTCGAGGTGGGTGGACACGAGGACCTCGGCAGCGCCCTCCGGCCCCTGGACAACGCGCTCGCCGTCTGCGAAGTTGAGCGCCACCAGCAGCCGCTCACCCGCGCCATCGCTCTCGCGGCGGCCATCGGCCTCACGGAGGTAGACGAAGCAGTCCGCCGGGAGGCCCGCGCCGTCGAGCGGCCGGTAGCTGCCCACCGAGAGCGCCGCCGACCCTCGCCGAAGCGCCAGCAACCGCCGCGTCAGCGAGAGCATCGAGCGCGGATCGGCAAGCTCGGCCGCCACGTTGACCGTTGCGAGGTCGTCCCCGAGCGGCAGCCAGGGCGTCGCTTCTGGCGGGCAGAAGCCGCCGTTGGCCGAGGCGTCCCAGGGCATCGGCGTGCGGCATGGGTCGCGTCCAAGGCCCAGGCCGGGCACGTTCTTGCCGAACGGATCCTGCTCCAGCTCGGGCGGGATCGGCACGTCCTGCATGCCCAGCTCTTCGCCGTAGTACAGGGTCGGGGAGCCTCTGAGCGTCAGCAGCAGGAGCATCGCCAGCCGCGCCTGCGCCGGCCCGCCGACTCGCGTGGCCGCGCGCGGATCGTCATGGTTGTCGAGGACGTAGTTCGGCCAGGCTCCCGGCGGCAGCGCCGCCTCGTACGAGTCCACCAGGGCACGGATGGCCTGGGCGTTCCACGGCACCTGCAACATCCCGAAGTTGACCGGCAGGTGCAGCTCGTCCAGGCGCTCGCCGTAGTAGCGGACCAGGGACCTGTAGTCGAGGTCGTGGATCTCGCCAATCAAGACGCGCGGACGGCCGTCACGCTGCTCGTACGCTTCCAGCACCCGCCGCATCCGCTGAAACGCACCGTGGATATCCGGGTGGGCCATATCGTGGACGTGCCGCTGCAGGCTGTACGCACCCTGCGGCTTGTGGGTCTCGATGCCATCGCCGATGACCGGCGGATTATCTCGCAGACCCGGATCCTTCATGATGCGGCGCACAGCGTCCAGCCGGAAGCCGTCCACACCCCGGTCGAGCCAGAAGCGCAGCACGTCATGCAACGCCGCTTCCACGGCCGGATTCCGCCAGTCGAGGTCTGGCTGCTCTTTCAGGTAGGAGTGCAAGTAGTACTGGCCGGTCGGCTGGTCCCACTCCCAGACCGAGCCGCCGAACACGGCCAGCCAGTTGTTCGGCAGCGACCCGTCCGGCTTCGCATCACGCCAGACGTACCAGTCGCGGTACGGATTGTCACGCGAGGACCGCGATGCCTGGAACCACGGATGCCGATCCGAGGTGTGGTTCGACACGAAGTCGACGACGACCCGCAGACCAAGCCGGTGGGCCTCCGCCACCAGAGCATCAAAGGCAGCCAGATCGCCGAACAGGGGATCGACGTTGCAGTAGTCGGCGACGTCGTACCCGAAGTCGGCCATCGGGGACGGGTAGAACGGCGAGAGCCAGATGGCATCGACGCCGAGCGTGTCGCTCAGGTACTGGAGCTTCGACAGCACGCCTCGCAGATCGCCGACGCCGTCACCGCTGGCGTCGAGAAAGCTGCGCGGGTAGATCTGGTACACCACGCCGCGCTGCCACCAGGGAGCCGCCTGCCCGCCGGGCGGCGTCGATTCGGTCACATCGGTGTGCTCGCTCATGGTGTAACAAGATGCCGCGGCTATCTGCACCTGTCAAGAGCGGAAGCGAACTCCTCACCCCTTCCCTGCACAGACTCAGGAGCGGGCAGACGGCTGCCGCATGCTCGTGCACAGCACGCAAGATGCCCTGTCGTCCTGAGCTTGCGAAGGACTTCACCCGCTGACGCAACCGTTGACGGACAGCGGGTGAGGCCCTTCGCTTCGCTCAGGTGACAGGGGTGTCACGGTGCCATGTATCCTGGGGGCATGGCCGCCACGAGCCCATCGGGACATCTGCCGCCCAACGTCCTCGTCGTCATCACCCACGACACTGGCCGGCATCTCGGCCCCTACGGCCAGCGCGTCAGCACGCCGCACCTCGACCGCCTGGCTGCCGAGGGCGTCCTCTTCGAGCAGGCGTTCTGCGCCGCGCCACAGTGCAGCCCCAGCCGAGCCAGCCTGCTGACCGGCCTCGTGCCGCACCGCCACGGGCTGATCGGGCTGGCCCATCGCGGGTTCGGCCTCGCACCCACGGTCCTCCGGCGCACGCTCCCGCGCCTGCTGGCTGAAGCCGGGTACCGCACCCACCTCTTCGGGTTCCAGCACGAGGCCGCCGATCCGTACGCACTCGGCTACCAGCAGGTGGTGCAGCCGCCGTCGACCGGCGCGCGCCCGCACCTCTGTCGCGACGTTGCGCCGGCCGCCGCCGACTTCCTTGCACGCGGCCCGACCGAGCCGTTCTTCGCGATGGTCGGCTTCGAGGAGACGCACCGGCCGTTCGAGGGGACCACCACGCCGCTGACGGATGTCGTCGTGCCGCCGTACCTGCCGGATACGCCCGTGGTGCGCCGCGACGTGGCCGACCTCAACGGCGCGGTCAGGGCGGTTGACGGGGCAGTCGGGCTGCTGCTGGCGGCGCTCGACCGCTCCGGGCTGGCCGAGCGCACGCTGGTGGTCTTCACCACCGATCACGGCATCGCGTTCCCGGGCGCGAAGGGGACGCTGCGCGATCCCGGCATCGAGATCGGGCTGATCGTGCGGGGGCCGGGCGGCGTTCTGGGCGGCTTCAGGGGCGGACGCCGTCTGCCTGGACTGGTCTCCAACGTCGATCTCTTCCCGACGCTGCTGGAGGTCTGCGGCGTCGACCCGCCAGCGGGCACGGACGGCGTGAGCCTGCTGCCGATGGCGCGGGGCAGAACCGCTGCCGTGCGCGCCGAGGTCTTTGCGGAGCTGACCTACCACACGGCCTACGACCCGATGCGCGCCATCCGGACCGAGCGGTACGCCTACATCCGAAGCTTCGCCGAACGCCCCCTGCACCTGCCGGCCCACGTCGACGCCAGCCCGACCAAGGAGCTGCTGCGAGAACGCGGGTTCTTCGAGGAGCGGCGGCCAGCCGAGCAGTTGTTCGACCTCCAGCGCGATCCGGGCCAGGGCGTCGATCTCGCGCCGGCCCCGTCGGCCCAGGACGTGCGTCATGACCTCGCTGCCCGTCTCCACCGCTGGATGCAGGCCACCGACGATCCGCTGCTGGCCGGCGACGTGCCCGCTCCGGGCGGGGCCATCCTTACGCCGGCCGACGCCTACGGACCGGAGGGCTGACCGAGTCCCCGGGAGCGGTCCTCGCCCCCAGGACTGGTCCTCGGCGGAGAGGCCAACGAGGATCGTGTGTGACGTTCGCACGAGACACGTCACGGGAGCGCGGAGGCGTGTCCCCGCCTGACGCGATGCAGAACGGGCGAGGAACAGGCTCACGCGCTGCAGGAGAAGATGGCGCGGTATGACGGGCGTGACAGGATCGAGAATACAGTGTCGGTGCACGATCGTGTCTGACGAAGACTGTCAACATCACACGGGACAATCATCGCGCCACTATCTCTTGACAATCCCTGGATGTGGGCCTATCTTCCTCAACACGACGGTTATGTTGCCGTCCGGTGACGCGTTCGGTCAATGAAGACACCACCGGGCACGATTCGTCGCGCGTAGACGCGCGGTGAGTTTGTCCGCAGGGAGGCGAGCGATGTCCGAAGTGTTGGGCCGTCGGTTGAGCCGGCGTGCCATGGTGCGAGCGGGGCTCCTGCTGGGGCTCACGGTTCCGGCAACATCCCTGCTGGCCGCCTGCGGCAGCAGCAGCCAGACCCCGGCCGGCGGCGGCGCGACCGCCCCGAAGCCGGCCGCCACGACGGCGGCTGGCAGCGCCCCGGCGGCGGCTGGCGCAGCCACGACAGCCCCGGCCCCGACGACGGCCCCGGCCGCGCAGACCAGCAGCTCCGCCACGACGGTCGTCTGGTTCGCCGGCCGCGACACGACCGGCTACACGCCGAAGCAGGTCGAGGCGTTCAACAAGGCGAACAAGAGCATCCAGATCGACTACCAGGAGCAGGGCGCCACCACGACGGACCTCCACGACAAGTTCGTGACCGTGGCCGGCGCGAAGGATTCGAGCGTCGACATCGTCTCGATGGACGTGCCGTTCGTGCCCGAGTTCGCGGCGGCTGGCTGGACGATCCCGGTCGACGAGATCCTGCCCAAGGACGAGCAGGCCAAGTTCTTCGCAGGGACGCTCCACGGCGCAACCTACGAGGGCAAGCTCTGGGGCGTCCCCTGGTTCAACAACGGCCCTGGCCTCTACTACCGCAAGGATCTCTTCGACGCCAAGGGCTTGAAGGCGCCGAAGACCTACGACGAGCTGCTGAACGCGGCGAAGGCACTCCAGACCCCGGACCTGGCCGGCTTCGCGATGCAGCTGCCCCAGAACGAGGGCGGCATCATCAACTGGATGGAGTACCTCTGGGGCTACGGCGGCGACCTGGTGGACGACAAGCTGAACGTCACCGTGGACCAGGGCACGGCCGGCATCGACGGGATGCAGAAGATCCTGGACTTTGTCTACAAGGACAAGATCATCCCCGAGGCTGCTCTCCAGTTCAAGCTCGGCGCGGACGTGATGAACCTCTTCCGCGGCGGCAAGGTGGCGATGATCCGCCTCTGGTTCTCCACGGCTGGCGATCTCTACAAGGAAGATTCCGCCATCAAGCAGAACCAGTGGGACGTCGCGCCGCTGCCCTCGAAGGACGGCGCGAAGCCCGGTCCGGGCTGCCTGGGTGACTGGAACCTTGGCGTCTCCAAGTTCTCCAAGAAGCCGAAGGAGTCGTTGGAGGCCATCAAGATCCTGACCGGCCAGGAGCAGCAGCGGGCGCGCTTCCTCGACGGCGGCTTCCTGCCCGCGCGCCCGGCCGTCTTCGACGATGCGGACATCCAGAAGAAGTACCCGTACGCGAAGTCGGCGCAGGCATCCTTTGAGGCGTTGAAGCCGCGCCCGGTGACCCCGTTCTACCCGGACATGTCCGCGAACGCCATCCAGCCGGCCTTCGGACAGGCGATGGCGAAGCAGATCTCGCCCGAGCAGGCGATCAAGCAGATGGCGGACAAGATGCGCCAGATCATCAAGAAGGGGTAGCGGGAACCTCCGTCGCCATGGCGCCATGCAAGGCTCGGGAGCGACAGCTCCCGGCCTTGCTCGTCTGTCCGGCAGCGGCCTTCCCGAGAGAGGAGGGGTGATGGCAACAACTGCGCGGGTCTCAGGACGGTTGGCGGTCGGTAACCTGTTGGGCGCCAGGGGTAGAGGCAGCACGCAGCAGCACGCCGACGCGCGACTCGGGCTGTTGCTGGCTGCCCCGGCGGTCCTGACGATCCTCGTGATCGCCGTCATCCCGCTGGCCGGCACCATCCTCGACAGCCTGTTTCAGATCAGCCTCAAGTTCGAAAATGCGCCGCGCCCGTTCGTGGGCCTGGACAACTACATCACCGCGCTGAGCGATGACGCGCTGTTGAACTCGCTGAGCGTGACGGGGCTGGTGGCGGGCGTCTCGGTGTTCGTCGAGCTGATCCTGGGGATGATCATCGCCCTGCTGATCAACCGCAACTTCGTGGGGCGGGGCATCGTGCGGGCCTCGGTGCTGGTGCCCTGGGCGCTGACGACCGTCGTCTCGGCCAAGATGTGGGCGTGGATCTACGACGGCCGCTACGGCGTCGCCAACGACCTTCTGATGCGGATTGGCGTCATCGACTCGCCGATCATCTTCCTGGTGCGGCCGGACGTGACGATCTGGGCGATGATCGGCGCGGAGATCTGGAAGACGACGCCGTTCATGGCCCTGCTGCTGCTGGCCGGGCTGCAGCTGATCCCCGGCGAGCTGTACGAGGCGGCCTCGCTCGACGGCGCGAACGCCTGGCAGACGTTCTGGCGGGTGACGCTGCCGATCATCAAGCCGACGATCCTGGTGGCGCTGCTGTTCCGCACCATCGACGCCGTCCGCATGTTCGATCTGCCGCGCGTGCTGACGAACGGCGGCCCTGGCAAGTCCACCGAGACGGTGGTGCTCTACACCTACAACACGTTCTTCACCAGTTTGAACTTCGGGTACGGCTCGACGCTCGCCGTGATGACCTTCTTCCTGGTGATGTTCATCAGCTTCATCTACATCAAGGTGCTGGGTGCGCCGACGCAGGGAGCACGCCGATGACCGTGCCAGCGAGGACCGCGCCGTCTGGCCTGTTCCCGGGGCTGGCGGCTGGCGGCCAGTCGCGCACCCAGCTCTTCGGCGGGATCGGGTTCTACCTGTTCGTCGTGCTGTTCGTGGTGTTCTGCCTCGCGCCGTTCGTGTGGACGTTCATCACGTCGCTCAAGGGCCCGACGACGATCTACGACGTGCCGATCAGCTACCTGCCGGCCCCGCCCGACCTGGTCAACTACCGGGACATCTTCGGGCTGGACCGCTTCCGCTGGGCGCTGCTGAACAGCGTGATCGTAGCATCCTCGGCCACGGCGATCTCGATTGTGATCGGGGCGTTCTGCGCCTACGCCATCGCCCGGCTGGACTTCCCGTTCAAGAACCTGCTGCTGGCGCTGGTGCTGGCCATCGCGATGTTCCCGGGCATCGCGATCATCGGGCCGCTGTTCCGGCAGTTCAACGCCTGGGGCCTGACGAACAACTACCTGGCGCTGATCCTGCCGAACGTGACGTTCACGCTGCCGATCTGCATCTGGACGCTGACGGCGTTCTTCAGCGATCTGCCGGCCGAGCTTGAGGAGTCGGCGCGGGTGGACGGCTGCACGCGGATGCAGGCGTTCTTCAAGATCATGGTGCCGCTGGCCGCGCCGGGCGTGTTCACGGCGGCGATCCTGCTGTTCATCCAGGCCTGGAACGAGTTTCTGTTCGCGCGGACGTTCATGAGCCAGCCGAACCGCCTGACGGCGACGGTCGCCATCGCCCAGTTCGAGGGGGCGGACATCGCGTCGCAGTACCCGTGGGGGCAGATCACGGCGGCGTCAATCGTGATCACGCTGCCGCTGGTGGTGATGGTGCTGCTGTTCCAGCGGCGGATCATCTCCGGGCTGACGGCCGGCGCGGTCAAGGGCTAGCGGCGAGCGCGATCAAGGGCTAAGGGCAGGAGCGGTCAAGGGCTAGCGGACCGTCATCTCGTGCAGCGCCTGCAAGCCCCAGTTGTCATGTTGAGCGCAGCGAAACACCTCACCCGCTGACGCGATCTTGACGGTCAGCGGGTGAGGTCCTTCACTGCGTTCAGGATGACAACTGGGAGTCCGCATCGTTTGAAGCGGCTATGTCACCCGCTGACCGGCAAGATCGCGTCAGCGAGTGACACGAGCGTTGACGGTCAGCGGGTGAGGTGTTTCGCTTCGCTCAACATGACAGGGGGGCTTGCGCTCTCCGCCAGCCATCTGCCCCTTTGCTCGTGCGGCAGCAGGATTCCTCATCGCTGATGTGAATAACAGCGCGCAGTCGACAATGAATCAGAGGCCAGGGTGGCCGCGACTCGGCAAGTACGTTCGATTTGCAGCTACCTTGGCCTCTGACATTGCCTGTAGGCGGAGTTGAGTTCTTCCCGAATCGCGTTGCCACGCCTTGACAGCTGCGAATCGTTCTGTATACTGAGCGTGGCGTCCATGCGTAGGCGTCGATGCAGCATTGCCGCTGCGCGTACCAACGATGGACCCCTGATGCCGTCGTGCTGGGGAGCACCGCCCCTGGCCGCTGCATGCCCTGGACTTCGACTGAGAGGACGCTGCACATGAGCACACTGAGACAGTCACGCAGGCTCATTCACGGCATGACCACTGTGCTTGTGTTGCTGCTCCTGTCACACGTACTGATCCCGCCGGCCTCAACGTACGCCCAGACGATCCCGGACCATCTCTCGTTGGCGCCGACGATGCTCTACAACACACTGCAAGCGCACATCGCTTCCGAAATCAGAAGCACTACAAGCGGCGCATCGGCGGAAATCGAGATCGAGAATCCACTCACGGCGCTATTCCTCGGCTACTCGATCACGAGTTCTCCTGCTGGGCCGAACCTCTTTACCCCTGCCCGTGTCGAAGATAGAGCCTTTGATCTCCTGAAAATTGTCCCCCCACGCGACAAGGTGCGGTACACAGTCCAGTTCTCCTCTACTATCCAGACCATTGGCATTCGGGGAGGAGTACTCGAAAAGCAAGCTCTCATCTTTAGCACACTAGTCAACGCGATTGAGTTGCTGAGCGCCTTTTCACCGATCGGAAAGAGTACCTTGGCGGAGAAGATTTCTGACGTTCTCAAAGTTTCTCCAGTCCTCTATGAATCTCTCATGATCTACATGGATCTCCAATGCTTTCGTGATCTCTATGAAACAAATGGATTCAACGAAACCAAGGCGCTCCTGTGCTATTCGAGCGTAGCAGATAGACTGGCTGAATTTCTTCATTCTCCCAACGGCCATGAGTTCCTTAAGAGACTCGCTACGGCAGCTTCTGTTTCACTGCCTATCTCAGGTATTGACCTTATGCTGGTTGGATTCGCCGAATTCTTCAAGGCGCTCAAAGCCGCGCAGATTGTCGCGGATATCGGTGTAGCATCGTACTTTGCTTTTCACGGCGGTTCAGCGACGAGCCAGTACCTCCTGCGCGCCTATCGCCTCTCGGGAGGCAAGCCCCCTGCAGCGCCACGGCTGCTGAGTCCCATCGGTGAGAACATTGCCACGAACGCTCCGCTTGTCTGGCAGAGCGTCAATGGCGCAACGTCGTACCGTGTGCAATTGAGCACGGGCGCGACCTTCAGTTCGCTCGCCGTGAATCAGCAGATCTCCGCGACATCATTCGCGCCCTCGCCCGTGCTACAAAGCAACACGAACTACTTCTGGCGTGTTATGGCCATCAATGCCGCAGGTACGAGTCCTCCTGCGGCGGCGGCATTCCGGACCGGCAGTGTTCAGCAGGCTGCCCCCATTCAGGGTAGCTGTACGAGCACGGCGGCCTTTGTCAGCGATGTCACCTTCCCTGATGGCACGACGATGGCGGCCGGTCAGTCCTTCGTCAAGACCTGGCGCATCAGGAACACGGGCACGTGCACCTGGACGGGCTATTCCCTCGCGTTTACCAACGGCAATCAACTCGGCGCGCCGGGCTCTGTGTCGGTGCCGACCACCGCCCCCAACCAGACGGCGGATATTAGCGTCACGCTGACCGCGCCCCAGGCCGGCGGCCGGTACCAGGGGAACTGGCAGCTCAAGAACGCACAGGGCGTCAGCGTCAGCAGCGGCGGCGGCGGGACCGTCTGGGTGAACATCCAGGTCAAGACTCCCAGCAGCGGCGGGAGTACCGGCTCACCCAGCGGCCACATGCTCCTCTTCGACGCCAATCCGCCGGCACCCTCACCCGCGCAGCGCGTCCGGCTGGTCGGGCGGATCCGCTACTTCCCAGAGTTCCGGTCGATGCGCTTTGTCGCGGGCAATCAAGCATTTGGAGAGCAGGCCAACCTCCGGCAGATCGGCGATCAACTGGAGATCAGCGCAGACTGGGATACGTCGACGCTGCCACGTGGGAGCAACGCCGTCTCGTTCGAGATCGCTACCAAGAATGATCCGAACTGGGCGAATCCTGAGCGGCACGTCATGTCCTACACGCTGACCGGCTCACCCGCGCCCACGGGCCGGCCGCCAGATCGCCCCGCGCTCAAGGAACCGTATGACTGGTTCCTGAAGGACGCGGCTGGCGCGTCCACGGGCGTCCAGATGTGCGTCCATCCGAGCAGCGATCCAGACGGCAACCCCGTCCAGTACTACTTCGAGATGCTCGACGGTCCAGGGAACCCGGTCAACAACAGCGGCTGGACTGGCAGCACCTGCTGGCAGCCGACCGTCTCGCCGGGCACCTATGGCTGGCGCGCCAGGGCCGGCGACGGCAGCAACGAGTCTGGCTGGAGCCAGGAGACCTGGCACTTCAGCGTGGCACAGGGCGGCGTGTCGATTGGCGGGCCAGCCGTTCACCAGGTCACGGATGCTGATGAGACGCATATCTGCGTACCAGTGACCTACGGGGGGATTCAGGGTCCAGAAGTCCGCGCCTGGATCAACCTTGCTGCTGACGGCACCGAGAACGGCCCCTGGGCGCTGCTGGATCACTATGGGCCGAGTGCGGCGCCAGACTGCACTCAGGCGAACGTCCACGGCTGGTGGATCCGTTCCCAGCGCTACGTGACGGGACCCCATGTCATCCGGGTCAGCGCCACCAAGCCGGACTCAGGCGCCAGCGCCACGACCACCTTCGTTCACACGATCCCGTTCATGCGCCCGCCCGCTCCCAAGGCGGTGACGCCAGCCTCGTTCGACATCAACGGCACCTGGTGGGGCGAGCGGACGATCACCTTCCAGTGGGATCCTGACATCAGAAGCGACGGGCCGAATCCGCCCTTGCGAACGGACAGCTACGAACTCCGCGTCAGCACGCAAGCCGATCCCTGGAGCGACAGCTCCCCCGTGCTCGACGTGCCCAATATCCCGGCCGGAGCGACCAGCTACTCACACACGTTCAGCCAGGATCACGCCAGACTGTACTGGAGCGTCCGCGCAAGGAATAGCGCCGGCGCGGGCGACTCCGGGGCCAACATCTGGTTCGGCATTGACCGCGTCGACCCAGGCTGCACGGTGCAGACGATCACAGGGGTTCAGACTGACTCCGTCTTCCAGGTAAGCTGGGCCGGGACGGACAACGCTGCGGGCGTCCGGAGCTTCGACATCCAGTACCAGGACACCAGCCGGCCAGGGTCCACCTGGACCGACTGGCTCGTGGATGTCCCGGCTGCCAAGACCTTTGATCTGTTCAACGGCTTGCCAGGGCATGGCTACGCCTTCCGTTGCCGCGCAACCGACCGGGCGTCGAATCAGGCCGACTATCCATCCACGCCCAGCGCCTCGACGCGCATCGATCTGACCGCACGGCCGGCCACCGCCTGGTGGAACGACGGCTACGGACAGAAGCGCAACCTCGTCATCCTCAACCAGATGCCGACGACCGATCTGCCGGCCGGCTATCCGGTGCATCTGCGCTTCGACGGCTCGACCAGCCCGACGGCCGCCGAACTGTACGCGGCCTCGGCCTCAAGTCAGAAATGCAACGACCTCCGCGTCGTCTTCAATGATGCCACCGAGCTTGACCGGCTGGTCACCACCTGCACCAGCAGCACCATCGACCTCTGGTTCCGGTCCAGCGTGGCGATTGCCGCCGCCTCATCAAACACCTCCGCCCACCAGCTCTACTACGCACACGCTGGCGCTGGTGGACCGCCAGCCGACCCGAGCAAGGTCTGGTACCCGTTCAAGGAGGCCGACACCCACTATCTGTACTTCTTCCAGGAGGGCAGCGGCTCGACGACCGCCGATGCCAGCGGGAACAACCGGACCTGCTCCATCAACCCCTCCGTCCAGTGGGCGGCTTCGAAGTTCGGCCAGGGCCTGCGGTTCAACCGCGCAAATTCCGGTGACAGCCGCTCGCTTAACTGCGGGGCAGCCGCACCACTCTCCAGCTTCACCATCGAGTTCTGGTACAAGCCCGAGAGCGACGGTGACGGTCGTATCGCCGGGCAGGTAGCAGGCGGCGGAAACGGTGGGGGCGGCAACAACTGGGGGCTCAGCATCTTCGAGGGACGCTTGCGCCTCGATGTCTGGCCGTGTCCGCCGTGCGGATCCTCCGAGGTGCGAAGCAACGTCAATCTCAGACAAGCGCCGTACCTGGGCAACTGGAACCACATTGCCGTCACCTTCAACGGCGGCAACGACGTGCGGTTCTACGTCAACGGCGGGCTGGACTCGGCCAGGACGCTCGGGCAGAGCGGTCTGAACACCTTCACGCCGCCTTTCGAGATTGGCTCGACGGAAGGCGGTGGACAACTGAAGGGGAATCTCGGCGCGCTGAGGGTGTCGAGCGGTGTCAAGACGAGCTTCCCTTACGGGGCCTTTGCGGCGATCACCACCGAGCCCCGCACAGACGCCGGCACGGCGATCCCCCGTCCCCAGCCGGTGACGGGAACGCCAGATCTCGCCGTCCTGGCACTGAGCACCTATACCACCCCGAGCGGCAAGATCCTCGCTGAGGTGGTCGTGCAGAACCAGGGCGCACGAGACACGCAAAACGGCTTCTACACGGACCTCTATCTCAACCACCAGCCGACCGGGCCAGGCGACTTCACGGGAAGCGTGCGCGCCTGGGTCGCCGATCCCATTGCGCCCGGCCAGATCATCGCCCTGACCGCCGAGGTAGAACTGCCTGGAGTGACCGGGGCGGCGGTGCCGGCAGGAGTTGAACTCAGCCGAACGGCGTTGAACGCCCCGCCGGCGGAAACCACCTACACCTTGCACGCCCAGACAGACTCAACCGGCGCGCTGGGGAGCGCCAGCCAGCCGGACAAGACGATCTCTAGCTCGATCCCGGTCTGCTTCGCTGCCCAGGACAGCTATGAGGACGACGACAGCAAGGCGGCTGCGAAGCCGATTGGTGCACCAGGCGTCACCCAGACGCGCAACTTCCACCGCGCAGGCGATGAGGACTGGCTGACTCTGACCGCTACCGCCGGCCGTACCTACACCATCACCACGTCCAACCTCGGGCTGGCGTCCGACACGGTCCTGACACTGTACGCGGCTGACGGCGCTACCGTTCTCGCTACCAATGACGATGCCGGCGCCAACCTCGCATCGCGCATCGAGTGGCGCGCAGCAGCCTCCGGTACGGTCTATCTCAAGGTCACCGGCTGGAGTTCCAACGCTGGCGGGTGTGGCACCACCTACGATCTCGCGGTGTCAACGCAGGCAAGCGCCACGCTCACCGTCACGAAGGCTGGCAATGGCAGCGGCACGGTCGCAAGCCAGGACGGCGCCATCACGTGTGACCCTACCTGCTCATCCAGCACGGTGAATGGCACCGTCACGCTGACGGCGACGCCTGCGAGTGGATCGGTGTTCGTGGGCTGGGGAGGCGCCTGCACCGGCGTCGGCGTCTGTTCAGTCACGGTGGACGGCGACAAGTCGGTCAGCGCGACCTTCCGACCACAAAGCATCCGCCACCTGATTCCTGGTGATGTCAATCGGGATGGATTGATTGACCAGTTTGACGTCACCATCGTCTCACAGAACATGGGGCAGAACGCCTGCGGAAACCTGGCCGATGTCAACGGCGATTGCAAGGTTGACCTGTTCGACTACAACACTGTCCTGAGCAACCTTAACAAGGTTCCCGTCACCATCACGGTCAGAAAGACAGGCTCGGGTGGCGGAACTGTCGAGAGCGGTGACACGCAGGTCAGATGCGGCGCGGACTGCTCGGGGGACTATGCCAGTGGCGACACCGTGACGTTGACGGCGCGAGCGGTGACCAGTGGAACGGGCGTTTCGAGCTTCGCCGGTTGGGGCGGGGCCTGTGCATCATCCGGAAACAGTCAGACCTGCACCCTCGCCGTGAACAAGGATGAATCCGTCAGCGCAACGTTCCAGACGGAGAATGTAGGCGTGGTCGTCGGACCGGCTCCCGTCGCCGCGCCGGAGGCAAAGGCGCTCTCTGCCACGATCACCGCTCGACCGAGCTGTAGCGCCATCAGCCGCATCCAGTTTGGCGAGCCAGGAAGGGCGTTCGACAACGCCAATGTCAGCGTGACGTCGCCAGTAAGCGGCCCGAAGAACCAGACCTCTGGATTTGACTACCGGCCACCGGCTGGCACCCGAAGCGTCGAGATCCTCGTTCAGCGCGTCGTTCAGAACGGCGGTGCAACCGTGAATCCGATCCGATTGACCGACAGCTGTGGCGAGTGGCAAACGTTTGTCGGAGGTGGCCCCGAGGCGTTCCGGTGAAATCCTACGCGCCAATGCCTGATCGTGCCGTCTGATCCGGACAGGCGGACTGACGTGCCTGGGTCACGAACGATTTCGCGGCCCGGGCACATCCTACACTCGCGAGATGCTCAGCATCCGCCTCCAAGACCCGACGTTCGGCGCTACCGGGGCGGGCCGCCCCGGCCAGGGCCGCCGCCAGGGCCGCTGGTCACCGTGCCGGCGTTGGTCACCGAGCCCGCCACCGTGAAGCTCGTGGACTGCGCGCCGTCCGTGTACGTGCCGCCGGTGTACACCCCGTCGGTGGCCACGCCCGTCGAACTGCCGCCCGTCTGCACGACGTAGGTGACGCCACGCGCGAGCGCCGGGCTGCTGACCACCAGCGTCTGGTACGCCTTGGCCGGCGCGAACGTCAGCAGCTCGCTTCCGTCAGCCGCGCCGATGTGCACCAGCGTGCCGGCCGGCTGGGAGGACGCGAACCCGATCAGCACCGAGGGCTGGGTCGAGGAGGTGCTCGGGGCCTGGGCCATGCCAGCGCTGCCCGCCGCGACCAGCGTGCCGCCAGACAGGTTGAACGTGCCGTCGTAGTCGAGGGCCCCGTCGTTGCGGGCTGTCGGGCCGTGGACGACGACCGTGCCGCCGGTCATGTCGATCGAGCCATTGGCGTCGATGCCGTCCGTGCCAGAGTCAATCGTCACCGACCCGCCGCTGATGGTGAGGTGGTACTGCGAGGCCGTCGCGCCGAACAGGTTCTGGCCCGGCCAGCCGCTCTCGGCGTCGCCGCCGGCCGCGTTCAGGCCGTCGTCACGCGAGGTGATCTGCATCCGCCCATCGGCGATGGTGATGCTGGCGCTCTCGATCCCCTCGTTCGACCCGCTGATGATGATCTCGCCGCCGGCGATCTCCAGCGACGTGTCGGCGTGCATGCCGTCGTCGCCGGTCGCCAGCAGGAGCGTGCCGCCCCGGACGGTCACGTTGCCGTTGGCGTGCACGGCGTCGTCGGCGGCGTCCACCGAGATCAAGCCGCCCGTGATGGTGACGCCCACCGCGCCCTTGATCCCCTTGGCGCTCACGTCGTCGCTGGGTGCGCCGGCCGCGCTGCCGCCGCCGGCGGTGATGACGAGATCGCCGCCGCTGATGGCGACGTTCGTCTCGGCCTGGATGCCATCCTCGCGCGCCGTCACCTGGACCGTGCCGGCCGAGATGGTCACGGCACCCTTGTCGGGGTCTTCGTCGTTGCTGGACTTGAGGCCGTCCTTGCCGGCGTTGACGACGATGCTGCCGCCGTCGATGCGGAGGCTGTCGCGGCCCCGGATGCCGTCCGCCACGGACGTCACGGCGAGGCTGCCACCGGCGATCTTGAGGTCGTCCTTGCTGGCGATGCCGTCGTTGTAGCGCGCGTGAACCACCAGCGAGCCGCCGCCGTCGATGGAGAGATCGACCGTGCTGTAGAGCGCAGCGTTCGCCTCGTCGGCCCCGGCCGGCGTGGACGGGCGCGAGGCCGCATCGGCGAGGTAGTTCTGGCTGCCGTCCGCCAGCACGACCTGGACCGCCTTGGCCGAGGTCACCGAGATCGGCGCGCCGGTCTTCGAGGTGATGCCGGCGCCATCCAGGATCAGTTGCACGGTGTCCGACTTGCCGGCCGCCACGACGACCTGCCCATCCTCGACGCTGCCGGTCAGGCGGTAGACGCCGCCGGCCGAGATGGTGACGGTCGTGCCCTGCACGGCAGCCCCGGCCCCCTCGACGAGGATCTGCTGGCCCAGGGCGATGGTCGTGGCCGAGGCCGCGGGGGCCGCCGACGCGCTGGGCGACACGGTGACGGTCGTCGCTGGCAGGGCGGCGGTCTTCGGGAGGGCAGCCGTGGCCGGCGACAGGACGGCAGCGCCCGGGGCCGTGGCGGCGATCGGCGCTGGCGCGGTCGCCTGGGGGGATAGGGGCCGGACGGGCGCACAGGCGGTCGCGAGGACCGTCACGAGCGCCGCGATACTCAGAGCGGTTGAGGTGAGGCGATTCATCGTCATCATCGTCTTTCAGGTGAGGAGGTGAAGCGCCGCCGTCTACTGACGGCCGGCGCGTCGTCTGCTAGCAGGATCGCACCCGTGGCTGAAGTTGCCGCTGGGGGAAGCTGACCCTTTCCTGAAGACGCCGCATGGCCCTCACGCTGAGAGGTGCTGAGATGGAGTCGCTGGCGCCGCATCGAGGCCGGCGGATCGACATGTCACCACATGTCGATCCGCCGGCGGTCACGATCTTGGTCACCTCGTTCCAATCATCGCACTTCAGGTGGACGAAGCAGTCACCCGAGCCATCATCCTCGTGGCCAAACACGCGCACCTTGAGCTGACTGCTGGGATTGGGCATCTCCACGGTCGTGCCGAGCACCACCTGCTCACCCGTGCCAATGCTGCCTGCGTGAAGCAACGGCCAGGTGTTCGCGGGCTGCGCGATCGCATTGATGCCAACGTCGTTCAGCCAGGCGTAGAAGGCAAGCTCGCCGTCACCCGCGAGGCCACCGTCGCCGTCGTCGGTCACCCAGATCTTGGTGAACGTCACCTTCACATACCGCTTCTTGGTCGTGAATGTGCCCGCTTGCGTGGAGGTGTGACCGTCCTGGTCATGAGCCTGTATGACGTAGTGGTACTGCGTGCTCGGACTCAGATCGGAGAGGACACCGCTGAGCTGCGTGCCCGGCAGGATACCGAACACGCTCGCAGCAATCGGCTTGCCGGTGAGCGTGCCGTCGGGGTTCGGGGGCTGGGTGCTCGCCTGGATCGAGATCATCGCCGGCTCGTTCGTCTTGATGAAGAAGTCGGCGTAGGTGCCATGCGGCCCAAGCTGCGACTGCGTGATGCATTGGATCAGGCAGCCAGGGTCAAGCAGCACCTTCGGTTTGGTGACCACCGTGACCGGCGGCACGCCGAGCATCTGCCCGCCGGCGGTGGCGAACAGCGCGAACGTATAAGTGTGGCAGCAGGCGACGGTCAGCGGCTTGCCCGTGCCAGCCGCGCCGGTCAGCGCGGTGATCTGCCATTGCGGATCGGACTCTGTGTGATACCGAACGTTCGCCACCACAGGCCCGCCGCTGGACCAGGTCACGTGGACAACCCCGGACGTGCCGCTGTCCAACACCAGGCTGCCGGGCGTCACCGAGAGGGTCGGATTGGCCGCGTCGGCCGGAGCGGACGGCTGCCCCACCACGAGCGCCAGCGCCACGACGAAGGCGGCCACGGTACGGACGCAACGGCCCGCCGGTCGTCCGGCGCCCCAGAGAACATTGCTGCCCGCGAGCTTGTGTCGCCGCGTGTCGCCAGTACGAACGTGCATCGTAGCCTCCCATGGCAGATCGACGCGCCACCATCTGCTGTCGCGCGGCATCAGGGGAGACGCGTGAGCCGTGGACAGGCCGTGGAGCCCGTGCAGGTGGATCGGCCGACCGGGATTCCGGAGCGCTCGCCAGCGCGGGAGCGCCAGCAGTAGCAGCGCTGGTCCCGCCTCGTCGCGACCGACTGGCCTCTTCGCCGGCTCGGTCCGCCCTTACGATAGGTCAGCCGCTCGCAGGTGGCTGTCGGTCTGCACAGCCCCGGCGTGTTGTCCGCCTGACACGCGACCACGTGCGCCCCCCTGTCCCGAGCGCTCCCAGGTCGGTTCCGCTCGGTCCGCTCCGATGCCGCGAACGGGTGCTCCGTCGCGTTCCTCATGCGAGCCGGTGCACGCAGGTCGATCCCCTCCGCTGGCGCGCGCCTGCCTTGCCGGCGGATAAACGGGGGCGGCCGGCGTCGGTCACGGCCGGCCGCCCGAATCTGCACGACCAGGGAGCGTGGGAGTCATGGCGAACGACGACAAGAGCCCGATGTACGAGCGCGGCGCAGCGACCATGAAGGCGATTGGTAACGCGGCGCCCGGGCCGGGCCGCAATCGGTTCCCGAACCTGCCGCCGGAGCAGGCTGACGACGTCCAGCGGAAGCTCGTCGAGTTCTGCTTCGGGGACACCTGGGGCCGCGAAGGCTCGCACATCGACCTGAAGACGCGGCGCCTGCTGACCATCGCGGCGCTGGTGTCGCAGGGGAAGGAGCGTCAGCTCAAGGGGCACATCGGCGGGGCGCTGAACCAGGGCATCACCCCGGAGGAGATCACCGAGGCCATTGTGCACCTGATCGCCTACGTCGGGTTTCCGTCCGGGCTGACGGCGCTGGAGATCGCCAACGAGGTCTTTGCGGCCCGAAAGTAGCAGCACGCACCCGGCCATTGGCCCGCCGGGTGGCTGTCTCCTGCTGCGATGCCCCCTCCTGGCATGCCTCGTCCGTCTCCTGGAACGAGATGTGTACGGTCTCGACGGCACATCGCGCAGAAGACGACGACCTGCCTGGAGGGGTCATGCCTGGGGACGCCCGAACGCGGGCACAGCCGATCTGCCGCAACTGCGACCGGCCAGCGCCAAAGCTGGGCCGGCTCAGCATCGTCCGGCCCAGCGGCGAGCGCGTGGTCCTGTTGATCTGCCGCTTCTGCTACCAGCAGTTGACGCGGACTCCCCGCCCGCGTCGTCCGCAACAGGCTGATGAGCGCCGACCCGGCGAACCACCTGCCTGAACGAAGCTCAAGCAGGCGGATCGCTAGTCCGTCGTGCGAAACAGGCGGGAGCGGCGTGGGCGGGCCTGGACGTAGGTCCGCTCCACCACGGCATCCGATGGCGGCGCGAGGTTGCGCTCGGCGGGGTGGGCCAGCGCCACCTCCGGATTGAACTCGATGCCGAGGCCCGGCCCGGTCGGCACCTCGATCTGGCCGTTGGTGATCTTGAGCGGCGTCGCCAGGTCGTAGCGCCAGGGGACGTCGTCCTCAAGATGCTCCAGGATCAGACAGTTCGGGATCGACGCCATCAGGTGCACCGCCGCCGCCTCGGCAATCGGCCCGTTCGAGCCGTCGTGCGGGGCCACGCCGATATAGTGCGCCTCGGCCATCGCCGCGATCTTCTTCATCTGCATGAAGCCGCCGGCCCGGCCCATGTCCGGCTGCACCACGTCCACGATCTCCCGCTCGATGATCTCGCGGAAGCCCCAGAGGTTCGAATAGCGCTCGCCGGCCGCCAGCGGCACGCTGATGCCGGCCGAGACCTTCGCCAGCGCGTCTACGTTCTCCGGCGGGACCGGATCCTCGTAGAAGAGGACGTCGTACTCCTCAAGCTCCTGGCCGACGCGGATGGCGTCCGGCACGCTGTACCAGGGCGGCCCGTGCACATCCGTCATCAGGTCGACCTCGTCGCCGAGCGCCCGCCGAACGTCCCGGATCAACTGCACGGGCGATTCGAGGCGCGAGCACTTCAGCGCGTCGAACCCCCGATCCCGTAGCTCCTGGGCGCGGTCCACGTTGCCGGCGTGGGCATAGACGCGGACGGTGTCGCGGATGCGCCCGCCGATCAGGTCGCAGATCGGCTTGTTGACCGCCTTGCCCAGAATGTCCCAGAGGGCGATCTCGATGCCGGTCATCGCGCCGCCGCCGACCACCCCGGTGACGCCGTGCCCCATCTGCGCGATGAACATCTTCTGCCAGATGCGCTCGATGCGGCCCGGATCCTCGCCGACGATCACGCCCTTGAAGTCCTCAACGGCCTGCTGGATAACCCGCGGCCAGCCGCTGGCCTCGCCAATGCCGGTGATGCCCTCGTCAGTGTGGACCTCAACAATGCACCAGTTGCGCGCGGCCCATCCGCCAGGGCGGTACGCCGCGACCAGGTAGGTCTTGACGTCGGTGATCTTCATGCGTTCATGGCTCCAGGCGACCGGCCATCGGCGCCGGTGCGCATGGCCCGGAAGGCTACCGATGGTGTGCAGCGCGGTCAAGGCTCCACAAGGCATCCGGGCGCCCCGCAAAATCCTGCGCCGCGGCCATCGGGCGCCCCACTGAGACGTGACGGTTGCAGGCTTCCCCGCCCCTCAGCATACTAGTAACGAGCGTGTTTGCAGACACGCTCGATCGGTGTGTTTGCCCGCCACGAATGTACGCGACAGTGACAGTCGCAGAGTGAGGCGCCTACGACGATGCATAGCGCACGGTTGAGTCGACGTACCGTTCTTCGCGTTGGACTGGGGCTGGCTGCGCTCCCCGCGCTCTCGGCTGTCGTTGCTGCATGCGGTCAACAGGCCTCGCCGGCCGCCGCCCCTGCGAAGCCGGCCGACAGTGGCGCCGCAAGCAGCAAGCCGGCTGACAGCAAGCCGGCGGCTCCCGCCGCGGCTGCGCCGGCCGCCCCGGCAAAGGCTGGCGGCGGCGAGATCGTCTACCTGAACCAGTCGCGTGGGCAAGCCAAGGCGATGGAGGCGCTCGCGACGCGCTACACTGAGCAGACCGGTGTGAAGGTCACCATCGACTCGCCCGGGCCGACAGACTATCCGCAGAAGCTCCAGGCTGCCGCCAACGCCGGCAACATGCCAGACGCCTACTACGACATCGGCGCGGCTGACATGTCGCCGTACTACAAGGCGGGATGGGCGCTGAACCTGAAGCCCGAGATGGACAAGGGCTGGAGCAAGAACTTCGCCCCAGGTCTGCTCGATTTCGACGAGTACCTGCCAGACAACCCGGCTGGCGTGCCAGCGGGCATCTACAAGGCGTCCTGGGAAGTCAACACCTACGGGACGCTGTACAACCCGGCGCACCTCGAAAAGGCTGGCCTTGACCCGAAGAAGGCCCCGGCCACGACCGCCGAGATGCTCGACATGATGAAGGCGATCAAGGCGAAGAACATCGGGCCGTTCGTGGTGCCGAACACCTACATCCCACGCTTTGTCGAGTCGTTGGCCTCCAACTGGCTGACGGATCAGGAGATCGACGCCACCCGGGCGGGGAAGGCGTCGTACAAGGCGGACGCGTGGAAGAGCGCGCTTCAGTACTTCATCGACATGCGCGACGCCGACGTCATCTTCAATAAAACCCTGAACCAGACGGCTCCGGACAACGAGAAGTCGTTCTTCAACGTGCAGGAGGTTGCCCTCTTCTGGACGAGCGTCGTCTCGATCCCCGTCCAGGTCACGACGGCGCCAGACTTCACGGCCTACTCGGCATTCCCGCTGCCGAAGATGCCCGGCGGCAAAATGGACCCGCGCACGTTCGGCGGCACCGGCAAGAATGGCGTCGTGAACGCCAAGGGCAAGAACGTCGATGAGTCCCTGAAGTACATCAAGTGGCTGACGGAGAAGGAGCAGGAGATCACCTTCATGGAGATGGTGCCGCTGGTTCCGACGAACCCGGCCGCGCTCGATCCCCAGAAGGTCTCACCGCAGCTAAGCACCTTCGCCGGCCTGATCGACAAGGTCTACAAGGCGAAGAACCCGATGAAGGGGCCGATTGTCGAGGCGTTCATGAAGGGCGTGCAGTCGATGCTGCTCAAGGAGAAGACCGTCGAGCAGGTGATGGACGACCTGGAAAAGGCACAGAAGGAGTAGACATGGCTGTCGCGGCCCAGACGAGGGTCCGCCCGCGCAGCCGGACCGCTCAGCGTGCGATCACCGGGTACCTGTTTCTGCTGCCCGCCCTGGTACTGATGGCGCTGTTCACGTTCTACCCGTTCGCACAGGGGCTGACGCTCAGCTTCCAGGAGTGGGATGGGGTAGGGCGGAACACGCCGTTCGTGGGGCTGGCGAACTATCAGCGCGTCCTGGCCGACACGATCTTCTGGGTCTCGATGGGGAACGCGGCGATCTTCGGTGTGGTCGGGTTTGTGCTGGGCAACATCCTCTCCCTCGGGATGGCGGTCGCCGTCAACAACGTGCGGCGTGGCGCGACGTTCTACCGGGTGGCCTACTACCTGCCCGGGGTCTTCTCGGTGGTGGTGGTGGGGATGATGTTCGCCTGGATTCTCCAGGGGTCCATCGGCATCCTCAACCGGGGGCTGGCGGCGGTCGGCCTGGAGTGGCTCCAGAACCGTTGGCTGACAGACCCTGGCACGGCCCTCCCGAGCGTGGCGCTGGTCTACGTCTGGTACCACTGGGGTTTCGGGTTCCTGCTGTTCCTGGCGGGGCTTCAGGGCGTCGCCCGTGAGCTGTACGAAGCGGCCTCCATCGATGGGGCCGGGGCCTGGGCGCGCTTCCGCTACATCACCGTGCCCCAGCTGATGCCCGTCACCACCATCGTCAGCGTGCTGACGCTGCTGGGCGCCCTCCAGATCTTTGGCACGGTCCAGGTGCTGACGAACGGCGGCCCGGGCTACCTCACCGAGGTGCCGACGCTCCGGATCTACAAGGAAGGCTTCCAGTTCCACCGCTTCGGGGTGGCGGCAGCCATGTCAGTCGTCTTTGGGGCGATCCTGATGTCGCTGGCGCTGCTCCAGATCTGGATTGGACGGCGCGCGGACGGCGAGGCGGAGTGAGATGGCACACACAGATTCGCTCGCCACCGCCACCGTCACCCCGGAGCACGCGCACGAAGGAGCCTCGGCTGCAGGGCGCATGCTCCGATTGCTCGGGCAGGTCGCCTTTCACGTCCTGTTGCTGGCTGTCGCGTTCATCGCGCTCTTCCCGATTGTCTGGATGCTCGTCGGCTCGATCCAGACCGTGCAGGAGCTGTATCGGGGGGTCACGTTCTGGCCAGCCGTGCCGCAGTTCCAGAACTACGTCGTCGCCTGGACAAAGGGCGGCTTCAGCGTCTACCTGCCGAACAGCGTCTTCTACTCGGCAGTCTGCGTCCTGGCGATCCTGCTGGTCGCCAGCATGGCTGGCTACGCGCTGGCGCGCATCGAGTTCCCCGGGCGCGGCGTGGTGCTGTTCCTGGTCATGGCGATCATCATCGTGCCGCTGCCGGCGACGTTCATCGCGCTCTACAAGCTGCTGGTCGATATCGGGTTGGCGAACACCCGGACGGGCTACATCGTGGCGCTGGTGGCAGGCGGGCTTCCGATCTCGATCTTCATTTTGCGCGGCTTCTTCATGCGGCAGCCGAAGGAGCTGGAGGACGCCGCCATTCTGGACGGCTGCAACGCGTTTGACGTCTTCTGGCGGGTGATGCTGCCGCTGGCTCGGCCCGGCCTGGCGGCGGTGGCAGTCATCGAGTTCCTGCGGATCTGGAACGAGTACCTCCTGGCCCTCGTGATGTTCAACAGCGAGATGCTGATGCCGGTCCAGCGTGGGCTGACGAAGTTCGTGTCGTCGGACACGCCTGAGCAGCACATCCTGCTCGCCGCGACGGCGATGGCCGTGCTGCCGGTCATCATCCTGTACACGGTGGCGCAGAAGAGCATCATCCAGGGGATCATGGAAGGGGCGGTCAAAGCGTAGCGCAGGAGCGCTCATCCCGACTGCGCAGGTTGACACCCCGTCGGACGCCCGATACCCTCCCTAGCGGACACATGAGGGAGGGGCATCCGATGCCGTCACTTGCGTTTGGCGTTCACCTGATCTCTCGGGGCGAAGGCGACCCCGCCACCACGCCATTTCCCAGCCACAAGGTCATGCTGGAGGACGGCATCCGGGTGGAGCGGCTCGGCTTCAACGCCATCTGGCTGCCAGACCACTTCTACTTCGAGCGGCCGTCCGGCATCGAGACGTTCCCGGACGTCTGGACCCTGATGACGGCCATCGCCGTCAAGACCGAGAAGGTCAAGCTCGGCACGAACGTCATCGCCGCCACGTTCCGCCACCCGGCCCTGCTGGCCAAGATGTTCGCCGCCTTGCAGGAGCTGTCCAATGGCCGGGCGATCCTGGGCCTGGGCGCGGGCAACCAGATCAACGAGCACACCGCGTTCGGCCTGGACTTCCCGCACCGCATCGGCCGGTTCAAGGAGTACCTGCCGATCCTGACCGGCCTGCTCAACGGCGAGACGGTGACGTTCGAAGGCAAGTACTTCCAGGTCGCGAACGCCAGCCTGCGGACCGTCGTCGCCCCCGAGGTGCCGCTCTGGATCGCGTCGGGCGGCCCGCAGATGTTCGGCCTCACCGCGAAGTACGGCAGTGGCTGGAACATGGCCGGCGGCGGCACCGATCCGGCGATGGTCAAGGAGAAGTACGACGGCTTCGCGGCAGCCTGCGCGGCGGCCGGCAAGAACGTCAAGGACTTCGAGGTCTGCAAGATGTCGTTTGTGGGGGTTGCGCCCGACGCCGCCGCCGCGAAGGCGATGGCCGACGAGCTGGCGACGGCCAGCAACCTGACGCCCGAGCAGCTGGCCGGGCGGATGGTGGTGGACACCCCGGACGGCATCGCCCAGCGGCTGCAGGCGTACACCGACATCGGCGTGAACCACCACATCTTCTCGGTGGCCCCGACGTCGCAGTTCCCGAACTACTGGGACGCCTTCGAGCTGCTGACGAAGGACGTGATGCCGCGCATCAAGGGGTAGGGCGCGGGTGGTGGGCCGTAGATCGAGGGTCGTGGGGGACGACCCTCGCTCCTACGACCCACCATCCCCGACCCTCGACCCACCACCCGCGCTGTCAGGCGTCTGGCGCGTACTGCCCGATCAGCTCCCGCGGCAGCCCGGCCGCTTCCAGGTTCGCCGAGAGCGCCTGCCAGTCCCCGTCGTAGAAGGGGATGCCGCTCGCCTTCCGCTTCTGCTCCTCGCGCCACTCCAGCTCGCCCGGCAGCAGCACCTCGCTGAAGCCCTCGGCCGGCTTGATCGACTTCGCGTCGCGCGTCAGCTTGTCCACCTGCGCCGCGAAGACCTCCCGGCTGCTGAAGAACTCCGGATCGATGGCCAGGAAGAAGAAGGCCTGCCCGCCAACCTCCGGGTCAGGGTTGCTCTGCTGCACGTCCAGGCCGAGCGTCGAGCCAGACAGCGCGCCCGTCAGCAGGTCTACCAGCACGGCGATGCCGTACCCCTTGTGGCCGCCGAACGGCATCAGCGAGCCCTTCAGGCCAGCCGCGGGGTCCGTCGTGGCCTTGCCGTCGGCGTCCACGGCCCACCCGAGCGGGATCGACTGGCCGCGCCGCGCCGCCTTCGCCAACTGACCCGAGGCCACCATGCTCGTGGCGATGTCCAGCACGATGGGCGGCCCGTCCTTGCCCGGCGCAGCATAGGCGATCGGGTTGGTGCCGTGCAGGCTGCCGGCCCCGCCGAACGGCGCGACGTGGGCTGCGGCGTTACACATCACCAGCCCGAACATCCCCTCCGAGAGGGCCATCGCCGCGTACGCCGACGCCGCGCCGAAGTGCGCGCAGTGGACCGTCGTCACCGCGCCGATGCCGTACTGCTTCGCACGGCCCATCGCCGCGCGCATCGCGTGGGCCGCGATGACCGGCCCGGCCGCGCGGTTCCCCTTGTAGACTGCCGCAATCGACGACTCGCGCAGCGTGATGATCTCGGCGTTCGGCTGGGTCTGGCCGCGCTTGACGCTGGACGAGACGCCCGGCAAGATCGAGACGATGCCGTGGCTGTCCAGGCCGCGCAGGGTGGCGAACATGATGGCGTAGGTGCAATCCTGCACCTCGCGCTCGGAGAAGCCCAGGCGCTGAAAGACGGCTTCGCACAGGCCCTGGGCGCGATTCGCGGGCATGGTGGGCACGGTGGAGACTCCTTCACGGTCACGATTCGCGCGCTGGCACGCCGTGGCCGGGCGCCAGAACGGCGGGCGACCTGTCCAGCGTGCCAGGAGCGGCTGAGTCTGGCCTCGACGGCGCAGCACCGCGAGACGGCGCGCGCTGGGCGGCCTGAACCGCCCGATATTGTGCATCATCGCTCAGCCGAGCGCGGCGGCACGAGACATCCGCCCGCTTCCTCCGTCTCACCTCCATGAGGAGGCAGCCACGCCGAGCACGCGACGGCGAGGCCGCCAGCTCGCCGCGGGAGCCTGCCGAATGCCCACCCCACTGACCCGACTGGCGACGAGACTGGTGCTGCTCGCCGTGCTCGTGGCCATCGCGCTGCCGCTGCTGCCCGGCGAGGTGGGCGGGAGCGCGGGGGCCGCGGGGGCCGCCCTGGCGCAGCCCGGCCCCGACGACGACGATGCGGATGACGACCGCGCGGCCGTCCGCTCCGAGACGGCCACCCCCACGCCCACCGCGACCATCACCCCGACGCCGACGGTCACGCCGACGCCGACCCCGCCGCCGCTCCCCAGCCGCGACTGGCGGAAGGTCGGGTACGCCTCGGTGGTGGACGGCCAGTTGTACGATCCGTTCTGCCGGCCGCTGCGCTCGGCCGGCTCGAACGTCCCGAACCTGATGTTCCGTGAAGGCCTCCGCGAGAACCTGGAATGGATGCGCCAGCACCAGATCCGCTGGATGCGCGTCATCGCGACGGGCCACGGCCAGCCCCAGCGCATCCCCGAGGCCGTGCCGGGGGTCGTCGAGCAGCGGCTGGCGACCCTCCTGCGGGAGGTCGAAGCGTTCAACGCCGCCCACCCGCCCCAGGAGGCCGTCTACGTCCTGGTCAGCCTGACGGACTACTACGAGCCGGGCGTCCCCGGCGACCAGTACGGCTTCGACCACCCGAACTGGTGCAACGCCCGGGTGCTCAACGCGCCCTGGTACCGGCGCGGCCACCTCCGCTACTCCTTCGAGCAGGAGTGCGGCGGCGGCAAGCTGACCGACGCCCCCAACTACGAGGTCCACTTCAAACCGTGGGTCGAGCGGCTCGTGGCGGCCGGCGCGCGCAGCCCGGCCCTGCTGGGCTGGCAGCTCGGCAACGAGATGAAGGCGAAGGACAGCAAGCGGAACAAGATCGACGAGGCCTACGAATGGTACGTCGAGTGGACCGCCGACATGACGGACACCATCCGCCGCATCGACCAGAACCACCTGATCTTCGCCGGCGCGCAGTACATGGCCGAGCTGTCAGACTGGCCGTACCGCCCGGACTTCGGCGGCGGCATCAACGAGGACATGCTCGAGGAGTACCGCCAGTACTGGGACACGATGCTGCGCGGCTGCGACCGGTACTGCTGGAACGTCTGGAGCCTGACGGACTACGACTTCCGCCATTACGCCCTCGATGACGCGATGTTCCTGCGCGAGCGCGGTGTGGCCGCCGTCATGACCGAGTACGGCTTCACCGTGGGCACCGCCGAGGAGGAGCAACAGCGCTTCGGCGGGGATCGGCGGCGGGCGCACCGCGAAGGGCTGGCCCGCCCCTGGCAGGATCTGCGCGGAGACTGGCAGCCCCGCAACTGGGGCACGCTGGAGATGGTCGAGCAGACGGGCGTGCAGGGCATCGCGCCGTGGGGCTCGCCAGCGCCGTTCGCAGACGCCGCGCCGTGGATCGACCTGGATGCCCTGCGGGGGATCAGCCTTGCGCGGGAAGGCGACGAGCTGTGGCAGATCTGGCGGCAGATCGCGGCCAACCTGGAGCTTGGCGCGACGACGCGCGGCATCTCCGCCGACTGCGCCGCCTACCAGTCCGACTGACGCCGGCCGGGACAACCCTGGCGGCCCTGGCGCACGTCACGGCCGGCCCCGGCCGCCGTCACCCCTTGCCCGGACGGCGTGGTCCCCTGCCCGAATCCGTGGACAATGATGCGCGCCGCGTGTGCACTGCCGCAGGGTCTTCTCGCCGTCGTGCATTTCTGCTACCCTCGTTTTTACGCTGTTCAACGTATTGACGCCGCGTACACGGCGGGGTGACGATGACCTCGTGCGTGCAGGTGTGCCGCTCACACGCCTGCACGCGGCACTCTGGTCAGCATGGCGCTGAGTGTTCGGGAGGCCGCAGGTGAACCGCACAGCTCGATGGGTCGCTGTCTTCGGGGTCGGCGTGATCGTCGCACTCGGTGTCGCCTTCGTGCTGGTGAGCGTCGCCGAGCGTCAGCAGGAGGCTCGCCAGCTCACGTACAACCGGCTGGTCGAGATCCCACAGGGCGAGCCTGACCCGGCCGTCTGGGGCCGCAACTTCCCGCAGCAGTACGAGGACTGGCTCCGCACGCTCCAGACCAGCACGTTTGACGATTACAGCAAGTACGGCCGGTACGGCGGCTCTGAGGCGTTCAGCCGCCTGGACAAGTACCCGGACTACCGGAAGATCTTCGCCGGCAACGCGTTCGCCGTCGAGTACAACGAGGATCGCGGCCACGCCAACGCCCTCAACGATATGCTCGCGATCAAGCGCCTGGGCGATCAGAAGCCTGGGGCCTGCATGACCTGCAAGAGCCCGCAGGTGCCGCAGTTCATGCAGCAGTTCGGCACGGACCAGTTCTACTCGACGCCGGTCAAGGACCTGGTCGAGAAGCATGGGTTCAAGCACTCGGTCTCGTGCGCGGACTGCCACGACGCCACCACGATGCAGTTGAAGCTGACGCGGCCGGCGTTTGTGGAGGCGATGTCCTCGCGGGGGATCGACGTCTCGAAGGCCTCACGCCAGGAGATGCGGTCCTACGTCTGCGCCCAGTGCCATGTCGAATACTACTTCTCTGGGCCGAACAAGGCGGTGGCCTTCCCCTGGAAGAACGGGCTGAACATCGAGGCCATCGAGAAGTACTACGACGACATCAACTTCTCGGACTGGAGCCACGCCGAGTCGAAGGCTCCGCTGGTCAAGGCGCAGCACCCGGAGTTCGAGCTCTACTCGACGAGCGTCCACGCACGCTCGGGCGTGGCCTGCGCGGACTGCCACATGCCGTACACCCGCGTCGGCGCGGCCAAGGTGTCGAGCCACTGGGTCAACACGCCGCTGGCGCACGTCAACACCTCCTGCACGACGTGTCACGGGCAGCAGTCTGAAGAGACGATGAAGCAGCGGGTCTACGCGATTCAGGATCGGACGTTCTCGTCTCTGGGCCACGCGGAGAAGGCGATTGTCGCGGCGATCGACGCCATCAAGGCAGCGGCCGACGCAGGCGTGCCGGACGAGAAGCTGACCGAGGCGCGCTCGCTGCACCGCAAGGCGCACCTGCGCTGGGACTTCATCAGCGCCGAGAACAGCATGGGCTTCCACAGCCCGCAGGAGGCCGTCCGCATCCTGGGCGATGCGACGGACTACGCCCGTCAGGCTGAGCTGTCCGCCTACAAGGCGATGATCGAGCAAACACAGCGCGCCAGCACCCGCTGAGCGGGCGAGGAACGATCATGCTTCGGATGCGGTTCGGCACGGTGTTTCCGCTCGCCGTTGTCGCGCTGGTCGGCATCGGCGTGGGGCTCAGCGCGGTCACGTTCGTGTACGCGCGCGGCTACTCGTACCTCTTCGACGATCCACAGGCCTGCATCAACTGCCACGTCATGCGCGAGTACTACCAGACGTGGCAGGTCTCGGCGCACCGGCAGGTGTCGTGCAACGGCTGCCACACGCCCCACGACCTGGCCGGCAAGTACCTGGTGAAAGGCGAGAACGGCTTCGTGCACGCCTGGGTCTTCACGTTCAGCAACCCGCAGAACATCCAGATCCGCGAGCGCAGCCGGGCGGTGGTGGAGTCCAACTGTGTGGACTGCCACCGCGAGATGATCGGCAACACGTTCCTGGACCCTGGCCACGAGAGCAAGAACCCGTTCCGGTTCTTCATGGTGGAGAAGGCCGAGGAGCGCTGTACGGTCTGCCACGCCAGCGTGGGCCACGTGCTGCGCTGAGGCGAGGGTCGTGGGTCGTAGGGGGAGTGTGACCGCGGCCACGCTCCCCGTGTCACCCTGAGCGCAGCGAAGGGCCTCACCCGCTGACGCGAGCGTTGACGGTCAGCGGGTGAGGCCCTTCGCTGCGCTCAGGGTGACAGAGGATGTTGCGCGCGTGCACCGACGCGTCCGCGCGCGTCAGAGAGGAGGCGGCCACGCTCTCTCGCCCCACGCCCCTACCCTGAAACCAGGGCGATTGCATGTTGATGTCGTCGTGCCGCCGCGTCGGGGCTTGAAAGCCCCGCCTACACTCCTGCAGTCGCTGCGCGACGCGCCAGTCTCACCAGTCCCTGTCCGTTCCCGGCGGCCGTCGCGCAGCGACTGAATGACTGTAGGCGGGGGTTTCAACCCCCGACCGACCGTTCCATGATGCTTCGGGGACACCAATGAACAGGCAATCGCCCTGATGCTGCTACCAGTGCAATCGTATGTTGATGTCGTCGTGCCGCCGCGTCGGGGCTTGAAAGCCCCGCCTACGATCCTGCAGTCGCTGCGCGACGCTCCAGTCGCACCAGTGCCGGCCGTTCCCGGCGGCCGTCACGCAGCGACTG
>JADZEM010000063.1 GCA_020850535.1 Chloroflexota bacterium | reverse complement strand
CGCGACGGCCGTCGGGAACGGCCGGCACTGGTGCGACTGGAGCGTCGCGCAGCGACTGCAGGATCGTAGGCGGGGCTTTCAAGCCCCGACGCGGCGGCACGACGACATCAACATGCAATCGCCCTGCGGCGAGCCCCTGCCACATTGCCGGTTGCGCGGCTGGTGATGCAGCATAGGTTCAGCCCCGCAGCCAGGTAGAGCTTGCGGCCCGCGTTACCGTCATCGGTCCACGTCCAGGTCGGCTGGTCAATCCTGATGAGACGCCAGGTTCCTGACTCTGACGCCTTGACATACGGTATGCGGTGTCCGTATCTTGTGGCTGCAAAGACGGAGAGCTTCTGGCACAAATGTGCGGCAGAAGTGCGGTAGCGTGGGATGAGTACCGCACAAGCTGATTCTGGCGCTGAAGGCCCTGGGCCACTTCGCCCTGGTGACCTGCCGATCCTGCTGAGTCGGGCGTGGTGCGGGCCTTGACGAGCAGCCGCTCGATTCGGGCGCGTGGGGGCAAGGCCCTTGGGCGCGTCGGCGGCCTCGGTTGCTTCTCTGCAGAAGCGTATGTCGTCTCCTCGTGAGGCGTCGCCCCCATCTGCGTCTCCGCCGGAGACGTTGTCCCGCGCCCCTTCTCGCAGGCTGTCCATCGGCAGCCGAACCGCGCGCTCTACGATCGCGGTCTGCTCCCCGGGGCCGGCCGTATCCGGATGGGCGGGGCCCCTGCCAGCGCAGGCAGACCGAGGGACACCGCAAGGGGAGTCGCTCTGATGCCTGACGTGATCTCTGGCTGATGGTGGCTGCCGCCAGTTTCGCCACAATGCCTCGTCGAACGTCTCCTCCGCGCCCAGTTCAGCTTCGGCGCCGCGCGCAGCGCCGATCCTGTCACGCCACCGGGGCCTGCGTCGCGCCGGTAATCGCCCCCTTGACACCGAGAGTCGCCAAGTAGGCGAGGAGATGACGCCGTTGCGTCTCTTAATTGTCGTTCATGGTTTCCCCCCCACCTTTACGGCTGGCGCGGAGCTACGCGCCCAGCGAACGGCGCGTGGTCTCGTCGCGCGAGGAGTGGAGGTCCGTGTTCTGTGCATCGAGTCGGTCCAGGCTCCGCACGGCGAGCAGGGACACGAGGACCGTGTAGAAGACGGCGTGCTCGTCCGTCGCCTCTCGCTGAACATGAACGGTGCGCCCGAGCCGTTCCTCTGGAGCTACGACAATCCGATTGTTGGAGCCGCGACGGCAGAGATCACGGTGGCGTGGCAGCCGTCGATTGTCCACCTCTACAGTGGCTACCTGACCACGGCGAGCGTGATACATGCTGCCCGCAACTATGGCGTGCCAACCGTCGTCTCGCTCACCGACTACTGGTGGCTGTGCCACCGGATCATCCTGGTGCGCACGAGCGGCGCCAGATGTGATGGACCAACGCCGGAAGCGTGTGCTGCCTGCTTCCGTCAGCGCCGTCGCAGGCACCGAGTCCCCAGCAAGGTCTGGCCTCGGGCGACGGAGTTTGTCTGGCAGTTGTCGGATGCGCTCAAGGGGTCCCAGTCTGAGGTGCAGCGGCAACGGGACCGCACCGACGTGCTCATGCGGGCGCTGGACGACGTGACGGCAATGATCGCACCGTCCCAGTACCTCGCCAACCAGTACATCCAGGCCGGTGTTCGGCCGGACAAGATTCGCGTTCATCGTCAGGGTGTCGAATTGCAGCGGGTTCCGCCGGTGCCGGCGGAAGCGCTTCGCGTTGGATATCTCGGGCAGATGAAGGCACACAAAGGCGTCCATACGCTTCTCGAAGCCTGGCCGAAGCTCCGTGGCAACCGTGCGCGGCGTCTTGTACTCTACGGAGCGGCCAGCGGTGAGTCCCGGTATGCTGAGCGGGTGCGGTCGATGCTTCATCAACTGCGGGATGTGACGTGGGACGGTCACTTCGCATCAGAGCAGTTGTGGTCCGTCCTGGCGAATCTGGACGTCATCGTTGTGCCCTCGCGGTGGCCCGAAAACAGCCCGAATGTCATTCTGGAAGCCCAGGCGATGGGAATCCCTGTGATCGGCACGGACCTCGGTGGTATTCCTGAGCTCGTCACACACGATCGGAATGGCCTGCTCTTCGCAGCCGAC
This sequence comes from Chloroflexota bacterium, assembly GCA_020850535.1. Classification (NCBI taxonomy): domain Bacteria; kingdom Bacillati; phylum Chloroflexota; species Chloroflexota bacterium. The sequence continues at coordinate 72,725 of JADZEM010000063.1, read as the reverse complement.
GATGCCGCCGATCTCGCTCGTCAGCTTCAGCGGCTCCTTGATGAGCCGGACTTGCTGCCACGTCTGCGGCAGCACGCGATTCCAGTCGAATCGGTGGACGTCGAGCTCGACCGGCTCAGCGACCTGTACGCCGAGATCGTGGATGTCTCCTCGACGACCGTGATCCCCACCCTGGAGCCGACGGCCGGGCCGGGACATGGCTGACGCGCGTACGGTGGCTCAGAGCCGTGACGTCGCCAGAATCCTGGTGAGGAACTCGCTCGTCGTCACGGCTGGCGGTGTCGTTCTGAAGGTGTTGAACGTCAGTTACACGCTCTTGATGGTTCGGCTCCTGGGTGAGGTGGGATTCGGCCAATACTCGACGGTGATTGCGTTCTGCGGCATCTTCGGGGTGTTTTTCGAGCTGGGCGTCGCCCAGTACGTGCAGCGTTCGATTGCGCAAGACTCCGACCGTGTCCTCGATCTCTTCTGGAATCTTGTCGCGGTTCGCCTGCTGCTGGCCGTGGCTGGGAGCCTGAGCATCGTCATGCTCGCGGTCGTCCTCGGTTACTCGACGACCGTTGTCCTTGGCGTATTCCTGCTGACGGCCACGTATCTGCCTGCGGCGTTCCTGATGCCGTTGATGACGGTGCTGACAGCAAACGAGCGCTTCGATGTTCCTACCGTTGTCCAGATCATCGGTCAACTGCTGACCATAGGTCTGGGGCTGGCCTTGCTGTCACTAGGGCAGGGGTTCCTGGCCCTCCTGTACACTGGCTGGGTCGTTATGCCAATTCAGGTTGGGCTGTGTGTATGGGCGATGCGGCGGACAAAGATCAGTCTTCCAAGATGGAAGGTATCGCCACGGACTTGGATCCCACTTGTCCGTGCGAGTCTGCCGTTTGGGCTTACGGCTATCGCGCTCACCTACAACTTCAGCGCAGACGCAGTGATCCTCGGATATTGGCATGGCGATGCTGTTGTCGGCTGGTACAGTGCTGCATATCGCCTTGTCTTTAATCTCGTAGCGATGGTTGGCGGATTTCTGGTAGTGATCACCCCTTCGCTCACCCGTGAGTATATGACAGACCCCGCTCGCGTTGGGCGGATTGTCCGCTTGAGTGTACAAGGGATGATGTTGCTGTCACTGCCGGCAGCCGTTGGCGTCTCCATTCTCGCAGGACCGATTGTCAGGCTGCTGTACGGCGACGCCTACGAACCGTCCGGGCCGATCCTCGCGCTGATCTGTTGGGACGTACCGTTGTTGCTCTTCAACGCATTCTGCGGCAACGTCACCGCCGCCATTCACCTGGAGCGCGAGGCTGCCAGGATCTATCTCCTGAGTGCCGTCGTGAACGTGGGGCTCAACCTGCTGCTGATTCCGCTGTACGGGGCACAGGCTGCCGCACTCGCGACCCTCGTCAGCGATGGCCTGTCAGCCGTTCGCTTTGTCGCGCTGCTCCACCAGCCCGTTGAGCTTGGCAGGATCGGCATGCAGGTCGCCCGCGTCGTGCTGGCCACCGTGCTGATGGGCGCCGTCGTCTGGATGACTCGCTCGCTTGAGCTGCCGCTGAGCATCATCGCCGGCGGCCTGAGCTTCTCAGCATTGGCGGTGCTGCTCCGCCTGGTGGAGCCACGTGCGCTCATCACGCAACCGCGCCGCCTTCTCGGCATGATCTCGTAGACAGGGGCCGGACATGAGTGGCATCCTCGGTTACGTTGCCCCTGGCTCGCGCCATGAGGTGGAACGGGTCGCACATCGCATGGCTGAGTCCATGCGGCATCGGCCGTACCACCAGGCGCACGTGGTCGCAGTGGATGATGGGATCGCTCTAGGCCGCATCAGCATCGGCATCCTGAATCGGGCCTCGCAGCCTGCTCGTAGCCATGACGGGCAAGTCTCCCTCTGGCTGTGCGGCGAGTATTACCACCAGGCCCGTCTGCGTGCGGCGCTCGTCAATGAGGGCAGGTTGCGGCCCGATGCGGATGACGCAGCGCTGGCGCTCGCCGTCTTCCTGCGCGACGGGGCCGCGGGCCTGTCGGCACTCGACGGCTCCTTTCTCGTCGCCATCTGGGACGGGCGCGTCCGTCGCCTCACGCTCGTCAACGACCGCTTCGGGTTGTACCCGCACGTCGTCACCAGGCTGTCGCGTGGGATCGCTTTTGCGCCCGAACTCAAGGGCCTGCTTGCCATTGATGGTGTCTCGCGGAGGCTGGACCAGCGCGCACTCGCCGAGTACATTCGATTTCAGCAGCTGTTGGGGGAGAAGACCTGGTTCGAGAGCATCAGCCTGCTTCCGGCCGCGTCGATCCTGCAGTACGAGCCGGACCGCGATCGGCTCGATGTGACGGCGTACTGGGACTGGGACGCCATCGAGCCACAGCCTTCCATCGGGTTCGAGGAGGCTGTCGAAGAGGCCGGCCGCCTCTTTCAGCGCGCCATCGATGCGATGGTCACGCCGCCACTTCGCACGGGCGTCTACCTGAGTGGCGGACTCGACGGTCGAGCGATCCTCGGGTTTCTGGAGGGCCGGGGACAGGCCACGACGATCACCTTCGGCGCACGTGAGAGCCGCGATGTTGTCTATGCCGCTGAGCTTGCGCGTCGCGCCGGCAGCGCGCATCACTGGTTCCCGCTGGCCGATGGACAATGGATCCACGAGTACGCCTCGCTTCACCTGGCGCTGACCGAGGGCATGCATAGCTGGATCCACGCGCACGGCATGAGCACCCTCGACCGTGCGCGAGAGCTGATCGACGTCAATCTGAGTGGCTGGGATGGGGGCACCACCCTCGGCGGTTACATCGTGGACTATGACCGTGACAGTGTCTACCGGCATCCTCCGAGCGAACTCGATCTTGCCCAGCGCCTTTTCGATGCGTTCTGTCAGCGCGCAACCTGGCCCGGGCTCACGGAGGCGGAGGAAGCGACACTCCTCGGTTCGCGGTTCCGTCATCTACGTGGCCTTGCGTTCGACTCGTTCCGCGAAGAGCTTGCCCGGTCCGCGCACTACACGCCAGATCGGCGAGCCGACTGGTTCTACATCCGTCAGCGCGTCCTGCGGTCGACGGTCAACATGGTGGTCTTCACGCGCTCGGCTATCGAGGTGCGCTGTCCGTTCTTTGACTACGATTTCCTGACCTTTCTCTATGCCCTGCCCGAAGAGATCCGGACGACGCCGCACCTCCAGCGTGCGGTCATCACGCGCCGCGCCCCGCACCTTGCTCGCGTCCCGTGCGACCGAGATGATCGGCTGCCCCATGCAAATCCACTGATTCGCCGGCCTCATGCCGCCGTCCAGCGAGTCAAGTCCGCAGTCAATCGACGGATCGCGCCGATCTTCCCGTCGCGTCCCCGTCTCTACGCTGACTACGAGCAGTATCTGCGGACGGACCTGCGAGGATGGGGTGAGCAGGTACTCTTCTCGCCGCGGACTGAAGCCCGAGGCCTCTTCGATCCAGAGGCGGTGCGAGCGCTCTGGAATCGGCATCAGGCTGGCACAGAGCTCTGGACGATTGGAAAGATCGCTCCGCTGATGACCATGGAGCTCGTGCTGCGGGCGCTGCATGACGAAGACCCCATGCCGTACCCAGCGCTTGACCTGGGCACGGCTGGCCGCTTCCTGAGCGTGTCAGCCGACGCGTAGCGACGATCCCACCGGCGTCTGGCTGGAACCAGGGAGCCGTGACCATCCTTGTCTGAGCGATGGCAGTGAGACGGTCGTCATCCCGCCGCGGTGTTCACCAGCAACGACTCGCAACTATCCGCTGGACGTGCGGACCAGTGCATCGGGGGGCCGAAGTGTCGCGGAAACATGACGTTCGCTCGGAGCGTGAGCCGATCGCGATCATCGGCATCGGCTGCCGCTATCCTGGCGGCATCACATCAGCGGCATCGTTCTGGCGTGTCTTGCACGATGGCACAGACGCAGTGAGAACGCTTCCACAGGTTCTCGTCGATTCTATTCCGCCGTATGAGAACCGGGGCGCGCCTGCGGCCGTGAGTGCAAGTGAGTCGGGACGCCGAGTTGGCGGGAAGGTTGGCGGCCTCGATCAGTTCGACGCGTTGTTTTTTCGGATCTCCCCGCGCGAGGCTGAGCGGCTTGATCCGCAGCAACGCCTGCTGCTCGAAGTCGCGTGGGAGGCGCTCGAGGACGGTGGGCAGCCAGCGGCGGCGTTTCGGGGCGCGCGCAGTGGGATCTTCGTTGGTCTGTGGCTCAGTGACTACGAGCAGTATCTGCTCGACGTCTCGGATGAGCCCGACTTCTACATGACCGTGGGCAGCGGGCGATACGCTGCAGCGGGGCGGCTGTCGTATGTGCTCGACTCGCAAGGGCCCAGCCTGACGCTCGACACGGCTTGCTCGTCGTCGCTTGTCGCGGTGCATCTGGCCTGTCGCAGTATTTGGCAAGGCGAGGTCGATATCGCGCTTGCCGGTGGCGCGAACGTCATCCTCGCGAATCATATCAACACCGCGTACTCCCGGGCGGGCATGCTGGCGCCAGACGGACGCTGCAAGTTTGGCGATGCGAGTGCCAATGGCTATGTGCGCAGCGATGGAGCCGCTGCCGTGATCTTGAAGCCGCTCTCTCGCGCGCTTGCTGATGGCGATCCGATCTACGCCCTGATTCGCGGCAGCGCCGTCAACAACGACGGCCAGACTGGCGGCCATCTCGTCACGCCGGCTACGGAAGGGCAACAGCGACTCCTGCACGCCGCGTATCTTGATGCCGGAGTTGAGCCGAGCGAGGTCGACTATGTCGAGGCGCATGGAACCGGCACGGCAGTCGGTGACCCGATAGAACTCCGAGCGCTGGGCGCAGTTGTTGGGCAAGGACGCCCCGCTGATCAGCCCTGTTTCGTAGGGTCAGTGAAGACAAACATCGGGCACACCGAGGGCGCTGCTGGCGTGGCAGGGCTGATCAAGGTCGCGCTTGCGCTCAAGCATGGCGAGATCCCGGCGACGCTCCACTGTGCGACGCCTACTTCAAAGGTGCCTTGGGACGATCTGGCGCTCGCGCTGCCAACTGAGCGGCGTCCGTGGCCCCAGACCGAGCGGCTGTCGCGTGCGGGCGTTAGTTCCTTTGGGATTACCGGTACGAACGCTCACATCGTGCTGGAGGCTGCGCGACACCTTGCGACGACGGTCACTGGATCGCACACGCCCTCCATTGAGGGGCCGGCAATGCTGCCGCTGTCTGGCCACACGCCGGACGCGCTCCGCGCTCGGGCCACGCAGATCGCGGACCTCCTGGATGCCGCCGACCAGCAGGTATCGGTCGCGGATCTCTGCTTCACAGCCTCCGCGCGCCGAACTCACCACGGCGTCCGCTGGGCAGCCGTGTCAGGATCGCGCGAGGAGCTGTCTCAGCAACTTCGTGCGGTGGCTGTCTCTGGCGACGACGCGCTGACGCCTCTGGTGTGTGCACCGCCCGACCAGGGCGGCATTGTCTTTGTATTCCCGGGCCAGGGATCTCAGTGGGTCGGCATGGCTCAGGATCTCCTGGAATCGGAGCCGGTCTTTCGGGCCGCCATCGAGCGGTGCGAGCGCGCATTCCGTCCGTACGTGGATTGGTCGCTGCTCGCCGCGCTGCGCTCGGGGGAGACCTGGGACCGAATCGACGTGGTGCAGCCGGCCCTCTTCGCCATTCAGGTCGGGCTGGCCGAGCTCTGGAAGGACCGGGGCATCCGGCCAGTTGCCGTCGTCGGACATAGCATGGGCGAAGTTGGCGCGGCGTACATCGCGGGGTTGCTCAGCCTCGACGACGCTGCTCTGGTCATCTGCGGGCGTAGCCGGTTGCTGCGCCGGGTCAGCGGTCAGGGGGCGATGGCCGTCGTGGACCTGGCGCTTGCCGATGTCGAACGCGCCTTGGTGGGCTACGAAGATCGACTGTCGATTGCCGTGAGCAACAGCTCGCGGTCAACGGTGATCGCCGGCGCCCCAGACGCGCTGCAGGCTGTGCTGGAGACGCTCCGACAACGTGATGTCTTTTGCCGGGTGATCGGCGTTGACGTCGCGTCACACAGCCCTCAGGTCGAGCCCCTCCAGGGAGATCTGAAGGCTCTGCTGGCCGGACTACGCCCATTGACAGGGTCGGTCCCCTTCTACTCCAGCGTACGTGCTGCCAGGCTCGAAGGGGCGCCGCTCGACGCGGACTACTGGTTCCAGAACCTTCGGCAGCCGGTCCGGTTCGGGCAGACGGTCGGAGTGCTGCTCGACGCCGGTCATCGGGTCTTCATTGAGCTCAGTCCGCACCCGGTGCTGATCTCGTCGTTGCAGCAGTCGGTGCGCGAGTCAGGGCACGATGTGTTGGTGCTGCCCTCGCTGCGGCGCGAGACAGCGGCCGAGGCCACGCTCCTGGAATCGCTCGCGACGCTGTACACGGCCGGCTATGACATCAATTGGGCCGCCCTGTATCCCGCCGGCGGCGCGTGTGTGCCACTCCCCGGCTACCCCTGGCAGCGGGAGCGATTCTGGTACGAGCCGTCAAGCCCAACGCCAGCGCACGCTCGGCAGGGGCGTTGGTCGGCGAGTTCCAACCCCGCGCAGTCCGGCCATCCGATAGTCGGAGCGCCGACTCGGCCGGCTACGCAGCCGGACACCTGGATCTGGGAAGGCGAGCTGAGCAGCCACGATCTGTCGAACCTGGCAGGCGTGTCCGCCGGTCCGGCTGTCATCTCGCAGGCGGCCATGGCGCTGGAGTTGTCGCTCGTTGCGGGCGTCGAGGCGCTGGGAACGGATCAGATCACCGTCGAGCGCCTCGTGTTCGACCGTGCGGAGGCCGTGCCTGCTGGTAGCTCGCGAGCGATCCAGTTGGTGCTGACTCAGGCAGCGCCCGACACCGCCGGCCTGCGCGTCTTTGGCCGGAGGGCATTCGACGCGACATGGACCCTGGACGCCACCTCTTTGCTGCGCGCTGGGATAGTCGGCGATGGCGCCGTCGAGACGGCCGCCCCCGGCGATGATGCGCTGACTGGTGCGTTGCACATCCCCGAGACCGTGCCAGCCCACCTGGCGCGGGCGGCGTTGTTGGATGCCGCGCTCCGTCTGCTCGTGACGACGCTGCCCACGGACTCCGGCACGCTCTCACACCGCGTGACCGGTGTGGACCGTGTGCAGATCGTCGCGTGGCCGACGACGCAGGCAGGGCTGCGGGGAACCGTACGCTGGACCTCGTACGGGGCAGTCGGCGACGTCACGATTTCGACCCACCAGGGACGTCCTGTCGCGCATCTCAGCGGGGTCCGGCTGAAAGAGGAATCCGGCACGTCAGGCGATCTGGCAAACGATGGCATCTACGACCTGATCTGGCGTATGACGGCTCCAGTGTCGGTCCCGACCCGATCTGCTGCGTCCGGCTCATGGGTGATCCTGGCGGATGACGGCGGGACCGGCCAGTTGATCGCCGACCTCCTGGCTGCACATGGTCAGCGCTGCACAGTCCTTTCGACGGACGGCTCTCCAACCTCAGGTGACGAGTCGGGGCCTGCGCGCCTCGTTTCAGGTCTCATCACACAGCTTCGGGCTGGGCTGGAGACGGATCAGCCATCGATTAGGGGCATCGTCGATGCGACGGCGCTGAGTGCCAGGGCGCCGGCTGAGCCATCGGATACCCCGGCCACGGCCGCAACTCACAAGGCCCTCAATGCGCTGGCCCTGGCTCGGGCGCTCATGACCCTGGACGAGCGCCAGGCGCCTTCCCTCTGGATCGTCACGGCCGGCGCACAGGCGGTTGGCCCGGTCGCCGCCGAGTCGTCGCTGGCGCAGAGTCCGCTCTGGGGCTTCTGGCGCAGCCTGGCGCTGGAGCAGAACGCGCTCGACTGCCGCCTGCTCGATCTCGAAGCTCAACCGACGACAGCCTCGGTGCGTGCACTCGTGGTCGAGCTCTTGGCGGACCAGAGGACGCGCTCCGATCCCTCCGGCGGACGGGAAGATCAGATTGCATGGCGCGGCGGGCAGCGCTACGTCGCGAGGATGGTTCAGCATGTCGAGCCGGGTCCGCCTGCCAGCAGCGCGAGCGTGCGACTGACGGTCGATGGACATGATGTTCCCCTGCTCTCCCGGAATCTCGACCTTGAAGCTGGCGTGCAGGCATTCCGTCGGCTGGCGGACGGCGCGGATGGCGACCAGATCATGCTGGCGCTCGATCGGCGTATGTCCGCTGCCGTGAACCACGGCGACGGGTCAGCGGTACGGTCTGACGGCGCCTACCTGATCACCGGCGGGCTTGGCGCGCTCGGACTGGCGGTTGCGCAGTGGCTGGTCGAGCGGGGCGCACGGGCTCTCGCACTGGTCGGACGAAGGCCGCCGAGTGTGGCGGCGCAGACGGCCATTGATCGGCTCGAAGAGGCCGGCGCTCGGATACTGGTGGCATCAGCCGACGTTGCTGTCGGTGCGGAGCTCAGCGGCGTCCTGCAGCGCATTGAGACAACCATGCCGCCGCTTCGTGGCGTGATCCACGCAGCCGGGGTACTCGCAGACGCCACGTTGCTGGGGTTGGATGGGCCACGCTTCGTGACCGCGATGGCTCCCAAGGTGGCCGGAGCCTGGAATCTTCACACGCTCACGGCGGCGGCGCCCCTCGACCTGTTCGTGATGTTCTCTTCGGTGACTGCCGTGCTCGGATCGCCGGGGCAGGCAAACTACTCGGCGGCCAATGCGTTCCTCGATGCCCTGGCGCACTATCGTCGGACGAACGGTTTCCCCGGGTTGAGCATCAACTGGGGGCCGTGGTCGTCTATCGGCCTCGCAGCCGCGCATGCTGACCGCGGCGAGAGACTCGTTGCGCGAGGCATTGGCAGCCTGGATCCGACGCAGGCGCTCGGGGTGATGGGACACCTTCTTGATGCGGGCGCCGTCTCCGCTGTCGTCATGCCGTTCGACGTAGATGCCTGGCGCGCCGCCTATCCAGCAGCAGCCAGCGCGGCGCTTTTCTGCGAGCTTCCTGGAGGCGAGGTTGCTGCGGCCGGTGCTGACGCCGGTGCGGCCAGGGTTGCGCGCCAGCCAGGTGAGACAACATCAGTCGACGAGCGTGACAGTGTGCACCGGGGCGCGGTTCGCGGAGAGCCTGCGTCCGGGCGCACGTCGGAACACGCCGATGCTGCGCGGCTGCGACAGCAGCTCGAGGTGGCTGCGCCCTCGGACCGTGTGCGGCTGCTCACCGACACCGTTGTTGAAGCAGCTGCCAGGGTGATGGGGTATCGACCCACCCACACCATCGCCGAGCACCGTGGCTTCTTCACCATGGGCCTGGATTCGCTGACCGCGATCGAGTTGCGGCAACGCCTCGAAACCCGCCTTGGCATCACCTTGCCGTCGACGGTGGCTTTTGACTACCCGACGCCGGTCACTCTCGCAACGTTTCTTGTCCAGCGGCTCTTTCCTGAGCCCGAGTGTCCGCAGACGACACCCGAGCCCGATGCGAGCGCCGACGCCGACTTCAGCCAGATGTCTGACGACGAGCTCCGCGATCTTCTCGATCGAGAGCTTGAGTCGCTGGACGCCAGGAGTCTCCCGTGACCGATCAGAGCCGATCCGCGAACGATCGAGAACAATTGGAACGGGCGCTGCTTGCGCTCCGGCGGGTACGGTCGCGGCTCGATGAGCTCGAACGGGCGCGATCCGAGCCCATCGCCATCGTTGGCATCGGTTGCCGCTTTCCCGGCGGCGTGTATGGCCCAGATGCGTTCTGGGACCTGCTGCGCGATGGGCGCGACGCGATCTCCGAGGTACCGGCGGACCGCTGGCCGATTGATTCGACGCATGCAGACGATCCGAACGTTCCCGGAAAGATTCCTTCGCGCTACGGCGGTTTCCTGGACGACATCGCGGGGTTCGACCCGCACTTCTTCGGCATCTCGCCCCGCGAAGCGAGAGCGATGGACCCTCAGCAGCGGCTCCTGCTGGAAGCCGCCTGGGAGGCGCTCGAAGACGCCGGGTGCGTGCCGTCACGTCTTGCCGGCAGTCCAACCGGAGTCTTCATCGGCATCGGCCTGAATGACTACGGCAAGCTCCAGGTTGTCGATCAGACGCTGTGCCCGGAGCTGATCGACATCTACGTGACCAGCGGAAACGCCTTCTGCATCGCGGCGAATCGGCTTTCGTACACGCTGGACCTTCGCGGGCCGAGCATGGCGATCGACACGGCCTGCTCGTCGTCGCTCGTGGCAGTCCATCAGGCGGTGCGCAGCCTTCGCAACGGCGAGTGTTCGCTTGCACTCGCGGGGGGCGCGAACGTCATTCTCGGTCCGTCTACGTCGATCAGCCTCGCCAAGTTCCTCGCCCCCGACGGCCGCTGCAAGTTCGGCGACGCCCGCGCAGACGGCTACGTGCGCGCCGAAGGTGCCGCGGTCGTCACGCTCAAGCCGCTGGCACGGGCGCAAGCCGATGGCAACCGCATCTACGCTGTCATTCGAGGGTCCGCCACCAACCAGGATGGCTACAGCAGCGGCCTGACCGTACCCAACGGTGTCGCGCAGCAGGCGTTGATCAGCCAGGCGCTCGCTGATGCGCAGGTGGAGCCGCATCGGATCAGCTACGTCGAGGCGCACGGTACGGGCACGCGCCTTGGGGACCCTATCGAGCTGCACGCCATCAGTGCGGCGCTGGGTGCTGGCAGGGCAGCAGGCGACATCTGCGCCGTTGGGTCGGTCAAGACCAATGTCGGTCATCTCGAAGCGGCCGCGGGCATCGCCGGGCTGATCAAGCTGGCGTTGTCGCTCCACCACGGCGAGCTTCCTGCGAGTCTGCACTACGCGGAGCCGAATCCGGAGATCCCCTATGAGCGGCTGGGCTTGCGGGTCCAGGATCGACTGACGCCATGGACGTCCGACGACGGGACGCGCCTGGCTGGCGTGAGCTCGTTCGGGTTTGGTGGCGCCAACGCCCACGTTATTCTTGAGTCGTATTCGCCAGGGCTGGCGGAGCCTGCGGCCCTTCCTCTCACACCCAGCCGACAGCTTCTCACCTTGTCAGCCAGAGACGAGCAGGCGCTCAAGGCACAGGCCCAGCAGTTCGCCGCCTTCGTGGCCGCTGCCGACCCTGCTGCTCTGGGCGATATCTGCCATACCACCAACGCGGGCCGCACCTCGTTCGAGCGCCGCCTCGCCGTCGTTGCGGAGATGCCGGCGGAGATGGCTGACCGTCTCCTTCGGTTCTCTCACGGTGATGGGGCGGCCAGCGACACCGGCCTCGTGATGGGAAACGGGGTCAGCCGGGCGGCGCCGTCGGTCGCGTTTCTGTTCACGGGGCAAGGATCGCAATACGCTGGGATGGGGCGACAACTCTACGAATCTCAGTCCGTGTTCCGCGACGCCGTCGACCGGTGCGCGGTGCTGCTCGATCCGCTGCTGGAACGGCCCATTCGCGACGTGCTGTTCGCCGATGGTGGTGCTGCCGCGCTGGTCGATCGGACGGCCTACACCCAGCCAGCCCTCTTCACGTTGGAGTACGCGTTGGCTGAGCTGTGGCGAAGCTGGGGGATCGTCCCGGCGGCGGTGCTCGGACACAGCATCGGCGAGTACGTGGCAGCCTGCGTGGCGGGCGTCGTCAGCCTTGAGGATGCGGCGCGGCTGGTCGCTGCGCGCGGTCGACTCATGCAAGCGCTCCCGGCGGGCGGGGCGATGGCTGCCGTGTTTGCCTCCGAGGCGCATGTCAGCGCTGTCCTCAGTGGGTACGAGGACCGTCTGTCTATCGCCGCGATCAACGAGCCTGGTCAGGTTGTCATCTCGGGTGAGAGCAGTGCGCTCGACGCCGTGCTGGAGCAATTGCTTGCCGGGGCGGTGAAGCATCGGCGGCTGACCGTCTCACACGCGTTCCACTCTCCCTTGATGGAGCCGATGCTCCAGGAGTTCGGGAACGTTGCCGAGTCCATCGCGTATCGACCGCCCGAGATTCCCCTGGTCTCGAATGTGACCGGACAGCTCTGGCCGGCTGGCGAGGCGCCGACTGCCGAGTACTGGCAGCGTCAGGTGCGCGAGGCGGTGCGCTTCGCTGATGGCGTCGTTGCGCTGCATCGTGCGGGACACCAGCTGTTTCTGGAGATCGGCCCCACACCGGCACTCTCGGCTGCTGCTGCCCGCTCGCTGCCTGAGGGCGAGGCGCAGTCCGTCCCGTCTCTTCGGCGGGGCGCTGACGACTGGCAAGCTTTGCTTGAAAGCCTGGCCGCACTGTACGTCCGTGGCGTCGATGTAGACTGGTCTGGGTTCAGTCGGCCATATGGGTATCGGCCTGTGCGCGTGCCCACCTACCCGTTCCAACGGCAGCGCTGTTGGTATGAATCGGCAGAACAGGCAGCGCGACCGGCGTCGCTGCCTGTGGTGGCTCAAGGCGGCGCACACCCCTTGCTCGGCCGGAGGATTGACTCCCCTATCGTTGACGGCGCGATCTTCGAGACGCAGATCAGCCCGTCCTGGCCCGTCTTTCTCGATGAGCACCGCCTCCACGGCGTTCCGGTCGTTCCGGCGGCCGCGTACATCGAGCAGGCAGCGGCGGCGGCACATGACCTGTTCGGGGCTGGCCCGCTCCAGATGGAGCACATCCTGATCCAGGAGGCCCTGGAACTCGGATCGGGCGTCCCCCAGCGCGTCCAGGTCATTGTGCGCGCTGCGTCCGACGAGATGGTGACCTTCGAGGTGTTCAGCGCGGCGCCGCCTCCAGCCGATTCGCAGTCGGCCAAGGGCAACTGGCGGCTTCATGCCAGTGGACGGCTTCGCCGTGAGCTGGCGACGTCGCACCCAAGTGAGGGTGAGACCTCCGCTGCCCCCTCCATTGCCGCGGGCGAGGCGGCGTGCCCGGAATCGCTGAACCTGGACGCGTTCTACCGTCGAGTCGAGCGACAGGGGATGGCGTACGGGCATCGGTTTCGCGGGCTTCGGGAGCTGCGACATGGTGACCGTCAGGCGGTCGGGCTGGTCGTGCTGCCGGCGCACGTTGATGATGCTGACTGCTACCAGATTCATCCTGTACTCCTCGATGCGTGCCTGCAGACGTTCGTAGCTGCCCTGCCGAGCGGGGAGGACGAAGCCGAGAAGCCGATCTTCGTGCCCGTGAGCATCGAGCGGTTCACCATCACCGCACGGCCGGGGAGAGAGGTCCGGGTCTACGTTCGCCTTGAGCATCACGACGACCGCGCCGGCATGCTCGTCGGCGATCTCTGGGTCTACGACGCCGACGGGCGGCTGTGTGTCCACGCATTGGGTGTGCATTTCAAGCGGGCGTCGCGTGAAGCGTTGGAACGACTGGCCCGGCGAGCAGGTTCTGATCAGCACGCGCAGACTGATTGGTTCTACGAGATCAACTGGAAGCCGGCCGCCTCCATCCTGCCAGACCGGGCGGACACGCTGACCGAGGGGGGGCGCTGGTTGGTCTTCACCGATCGGCAAGGCGTCGGCGATCTGCTGGCTCGGAGGCTTGAGGCGCGCGGTGCGTCAGTGGTTCAGGTCTCGGCGGGCTCGGCGCTGGCGCAGCACGGTCAGCGCTCATGGACCGTCGATCCTGGCAACCCGTCGCATCTGGTGACGCTTCTGTGTGCGGCGAAGGAGGATGCCGAGCCATGGCGCGGCATCATTCAGTGCTGGGGGCTCGATCCGCGGACCGGCCCGGACGGGCTTGCGGCCGGAGCCAGTTCGCACGTCGAGGTGCAGGCCCCGGCGTGCCAGAGCACGCTCCACATCGCCCAGGCGCTCGCCGGTCATCTCGGGACGCGGCTCTGGCTGGTGACCAGCGGGGCACAGGCAGTCAACGACGGGGTGGAGATCGCCGTCGATCAGGCGCCGCTCTGGGGACTGTCGAGGACCATCCTCCGGGAGCGGCCGGAGACGCGGGCGACCGCTGTCGACCTCGATCCCGCCGATCCGATGGGCTCGGTTGATGCGCTTCTGGCGGAGCTCCTGGCTGACGGCGACGAGCGGGAGATCGCGCTCCGCGCCGGCCAGCGCCTGTGCCCGCGGCTGCGACCGCGTCGGACCCTGTCAGACACCCAGCCCGTGTACCTCGATGCCCCACGGAGGGGTGTGCTCGACCATTTGACCCTGCTTCCGCTCGCTCGCCGTGCGCCCGGATCCGGAGAGGTAGAGATCGAGGTTCGTGCGAGCGGACTCAACTTCCGAGATGTCCTGGCCGTCCTCGATCTGTACCCCGGTGGCGTGGACCGCCTCGGCAACGAGTGCGCTGGCGTCGTCGTACGGGTGGGCGCCGCTGTCACCGGGCCGCGGGTGGGCGACGAGGTCATCGCCGTCGCGGAAGGCAGCCACCGGTCGTTCGTGCTGGCAGACGCCCGTTTGAGCGTGCCGAAGCCCGCTGAGCTGAGCTTTGAGGAGGCGGCGACGCTCCCAATCGCCTACCTCACGGCCTGGTACGGGCTGCGAACCCTCGCCCGGCTGAAGTCGGGCGAGCGCGTCCTCATCCATGCGGCCACGGGAGGCGTTGGGCTGGCTGCCGTGCGGCTCGCACAGCAGCTTGGCGCAGAAGTCTTCGCGACAGCCGGCAGCGTCGAGAAGCGCGCTCACCTGCAGCATCTCGGCGTGCGGCACATCTTCAATTCACGCACGACGGACTTCTACGGCGAGGTGATGACGGCGACAGGTGGCGAGGGTGTCGACGTCGTGCTCAACTCACTGACGGACGAGCTGTTGGCGCGGAGCATCGACTGCGTCGCTGCACGTGGCCGTTTCGTCGAGATCGGGCGGCGTGGCATCTGGACGCCGGAGAGCGTTGCAGCACGTCGCCCTGATATCGCGTATCTGCCGTTTCTGCTGGGCGAGGTCTGCCAGCGCGACCCCGAGATGATCGGCGCGGCGCTGCGCGAGATCGTGGATCAGGTGGGCCAGCGAACACTCGCACCCCTTCCGCTCCGAGCGTTTCGCTTCGCACAGGCCAGGCAGGCGTTCCACCAGATGGCCCAGGCGAGGCACATCGGGAAGCTTGTCTTGTGCGCCGACGCCTCACGCGGGCGTCAACACCCGGCCGCCGCGCGGGGTGATGGGGCGTACCTCATCACGGGCGGCCTCGGAGGAATAGGCCTGGCGGCCGCTCGCTCGCTGGCCGAACAGGGCGCTGGCTTGATCGCCCTCGTGGGGCGGCGCACCCCGTCGGAGCACGCGGCCAAGGAGATCGCGGCGCTGCAAAACGCTGGCAGCCGCGTCCTGGTCTGCCAGGCTGACGTGGCAGCGTTGGATCAACTTGCCGAGGTCTTCGCGCTGATCGACCAGACCGGCCTGCCGCTTCGCGGTGTGATCCACGCGGCCGGTGTCCTCGACGATGGCGTGCTGCAAGAGCAAACCTGGGAACGCTTCGCACAGGTGCTTGCACCAAAGCTCAGCGGGACGGTGAACCTGCACACGTTCACGCGTGAGCGTGATCTGGACTTCTTTGTCCTCTGCTCGGCCGGCGCGGCGTTGACTGGCGCGGCCGGGCAGAGCAGCTACGTCGCGGCAAACGCTTTCCTTGACGGGTTTGCACACTGGCGGCAGCGTCAGGGGCTTCCAGCGCTCAGCATCAACTGGGGGCCGTGGGCGGAGACGGGGATGACGGCGTCTCTCCGTTCGCAAGACCGGCAGCGCCTATCCGATGCCGGGCTGCTCAGCTTTTCAACTGCGGACGGCCTCGCAGCGCTTGAGCAGTCGCTCACGCTCGACGTGCCACAGATCGCCGCGCTGCCGCTGAACCAGCGCGCACTGAGCGAACTCGCCGCGCACGGCGGCGTGCCAACGCTCTTCCAGGACCTGGCGCAGTCCAACCCTGCTCAAGAGTCAAAGGCCATGCCCCCGGGTGTGCAGCAGCGGATCGCCGATGCGCCGCCGAGCCAGCGCCGCTCCCTCGTGCAGGTGTTCGTACGCGAGCATGTAGGGCGGGTCATGAACTTCGACCCCTCGCTCATAGTCGATCCGACCCGCCCGCTGTCAGAGCTCGGGCTTGACTCGCTGATGGCCGTCGAGCTGAGAAACAGTCTGGCTGCCGGCCTGGGACTGGCGCTCTCCCCGACGCTGCTCTTCGAGTGCCCAACCATCGACGCGCTGGTTGGACACCTGCTGACGGACCACCTGGACGGTGCGGCGGAGCTCCCGAAGACGCCTTCGTCCGCGGACGCATCTGCGCGAACGAAGGCTGTGCATGAACTGGCGCAGCTCTCCGACCAGGAGGCTGAGCAGGTGCTGCTGGCCGAGCTTGGCCTGGCTGGATAGGAACGGAAGCGTGCAACCGATCATCGACAGCGCCGACCAGTTGACTCCGATGAAGCGTGCGATCCTGGAGATTCGCGAGCTGCGTGCCCGTCTTGGCAAGATCGAGCAACAGCGCACCGAGCCGATCGCCATCGTCGGCGCGGGCCTACGTCTTCCGGGTGGCGTCCACGATCTCGAATCGTACTGGGATCTGCTGCGGTCTGGCCGGGACGCCATCACCGAGGTTCCTCCCACTCGCTGGGACATCGACCAGTGGTACGACGCCGACCCTGTCACGCCCGGACGGATGTACACGCGCCACGGCGGGTTTCTCGATGCGGTGGACGTGTTCTCGCCATCGTTCTTTGGGATCAACGGGCGCGAGGCCGCGAGCATGGACCCACAGCAGCGTCTGCTGTTGGAGGTGGCCTGGGAGGCGCTGGAGCACGCCGGGCAGTCAGCCGAGCGCCTGAGCGGGGCCAGGGCCGGCGTCTTCATCGGCCTCGGCAACAGCGACTATGGACGGATGCTCGCGCGCGATCCGGGGCGTCTCGACGTGTACTTCGCGACGGGCAATGCACCGAGCGTGGCGGCCGGCCGCATCGCGTATCTGCTCGGCCTCGAGGGGCCAGCCGTTACCGTCGATACCGCCTGCTCGTCCTCGCTGACCGCGGTGCACCTGGCCTGTCAGAGCCTTCGCGCTCGCGAGTGTGACCTGGTTCTGGCCGGCGGCGTGAACCTGATCCTCTCACCAGAGATCAACGTCACCTTCTCGAAGGCACAGATGATGGCGGTGGATGGGCGGTGTAAGACCTTCGATGCCCGTGCCGACGGCTACGTGCGCGGAGAAGGGTGCGGCGTCGTTGTCCTGAAGCGCCTCTCAGACGCGCTGGCGAATCGTGACCGCATCCTTGCTGTTGTTCGGGGATCAGCGATCAACCAGGATGGCCGGAGCAACGGTCTGACAGCGCCGAACGGACCATCGCAGGTGTCGGTCATCCGCGAGGCGCTCGCGGATGCTGGCGTCGCTCCCGAGCATGTTGGGTACGTGGAGACGCATGGCACGGGCACCTCGCTCGGCGATCCCATCGAGGTGCAGGCGCTTGGCGAGGTGCTCTGCCGGGGGCGATCCGCCGATCAGGTGCTCATGCTGGGGGCGGCGAAGACGAACATCGGTCATCTCGAGGCTGCGGCGGGCGTCGCCGGCCTGCTGAAGGCCGTGCTCGTGCTGCGGCATGGCGAGATTCCGCCGAATCTGCACTTTTCGACGCCGAATCCCTTGATTCCATGGGAACAGTTCCCGCTGGCCGTGCCGACGACCCATCAGCACTGGCCAGCCGGACCATCTGGCCGTATTGCGTCGGTCAGCGCGTTCGGATTCAGCGGCACGAACACCCATGTCGTGCTGGCGGCTGCGCCAGACAGCGGCCTCGACCCTGCCGATCGGGAGCGTCCGCTCCATATCTTGCCACTCTCCGCGAAGTCCGACACCGCACTCCAGGCGCTCGTGGAGCGCTACCGGCACACCCTGTCGCCCGGCGCGGTCGAAGCCACGCCAGCGCGCCTGGCAGATATCTGCTTCACGGCGGCCACCGGGCGCAGTCACTTCGAGCACCGGCTCGCGGTGAGCGGCTCCAGCGCCGGTGAGATCAACGCGCGGCTGACCGCATTCACCGCCGGCCAGGAACTACCGGGCATGGCGCGCGGGACGACCGCACGGCCGGAACCGCCCTCCGTTGCATTCCTGTTCACCGGGCACGGCGCCCAGTACGTTCAGATGGGGTATCACCTGTTCGAGACGCAGCCGACGTTTCGGGCCGCTCTCGAACGCTGTGATGCGGTGCTTCAGCCGATCCTCGGGCGGTCTCTGTTCGAGATCCTGTACCCGTCAGACGGCGATGGCTCCTGGTTGGATCAGATGGCGTACGGTCAGCCGGCGCTGTTCGCGCTGCAGTACGCACTGTCCGAGCTATGGCGCTCGTGGGGTGTCGAGCCGACCGTCGTCGTGGGTCACAGCATTGGCGAGTACGCTGCCGCTTGCGTGGTGGGCTTGTTCTCGCTGGAGGATGGGCTTCGGTTAACGGCTGCTCGCGGCCGACTTCTCCAGTCAATCCCCCAGCACGGCGCCATGGCTGCTGTCTTCGCCGACGAAGGTCTCGTGACGACTGCGATTGCGCGGCACCGGGGGCAGGTGACGATTGCAGCCGTGAATGCGAGTGACAGTACCGTGATCTCAGGGCCGGTGGCGGCGCTGGACGCTGTTCTCACCGATCTCAGGTCGGCCGGAATCGAGGTGCGCCGCCTGCGCATCGCACAGGCCTCGCATTCGCCGCTCGTGGATCCGGTGGTGGACGACCTCGTGCGCGCTGCGGCCGATGTGGCCTTTCGCCCGCCACGTCTCGCGCTCGTCTCGAGCATGACTGGGCAACTGGTTTCGGAACGAGAAGCCGGCCGTCCGGACTACTGGGGACAACATCTCCGTCAGCCAGTCCGATTCGCCGACGCCTACCGAACCGTCCTGGCGCAACGGTGTGACGCATTCATTGAGATCGGCCCGCACCCGGTGCTCATCGGTACGGTTCAGCGAGCCGACCATGAGGCTCGCGGTGTGTGGGCGCCGTCGCTGCGCCGTGGCCGGGCAGACTGGGAGCAACTGCTCGAGAGCGTCGGGGCGCTCTACGTCAACGGTGTGTCACTCGACTGGGAAGGCTTCGACAGAGACTACCCCCGTCGTCGTACGTCCGCGCCCACCTATCCCTGGGATCGGCAGCGGTACTGGGCAGACTGGATCGTCGACGCCGGCCAGCATCGAACTGAGGCGACAGACGAGCCTCCCGTGGCAGGCGCTGCGTGGACTGCGACTGTCTCCGCTGCTGAGCGACAGGCGGGACTGGCCCCGCTTGATCTGCATGTGGACCGCTTCAGTGAGATCTGGGCGCGGATGGATCGGCTGGCGACCGCGTACGTGGTGCAGGCACTGCGTTCGTTCGGCCTGTTCAGCCGGGTGGGCGAGTCGCTCACGCTCGACGAGGTGATGGCGCAATGTCGCGCAGCCCCGACGTACCGGTCGCTCATCGAGCGGTGGCTTGGTCACCTTGTCGAGGATGGGCTGGTGGTGGAGGTCGAGGCGCACTATCGCTGTCTTCAGCCCTTGCCGGCGCCGCCGTTGAGCGACCTCGATCGGGAGGCCGCCGCCGTCCTGGCCGACGCGCCACAGGTTCTCGACTGGATGCGCCGCTGTGGACAAAGCCTTGCCGCTGTCATCTCCGGGGCCGAGAGTTCACTTGAGACCCTCTTCCCCGCTGGCTCCTGCGAGACGGTTGACTTCATCTATCAGCAGTGGTCGCTGGCGCGATACTTCAACGGCATCGTCCGCTCCGTAGTGGAGAGCAGGCCTCGCCGGAACAGCGGCGGGATGCTCCGAGTCTTTGAGATCGGCGCCGGCACGGGTGGCACGACGGCGTCGCTGCTGCCCGCGCTTGATGGCTGGACGGCGGAGTACCAGTTCACCGACGTCTCGGACTTCTTCCTGACGCGTGCCCAGGAGCGGTTCGCCGCATACGGGTTTGTGCAGTACGGACGCTACGATCTTGAGTGTGTGCCAGCCGAGCAGGGGTACGCGAGTGGCAGCTACGATGTGGTGGTCGGCGCCAACGTGGTGCATGCGGCGCGCGATCTCGACGCGGCTCTGGCGCATGCGCGTGACCTGCTAAGTCCTGGTGGCCTGCTGGTTCTTTACGAGACCACCACCCATCCGCGCTGGATGGACGTGACAACTGGCCTGATCGAAGGCTGGCAGCGATTCGAGGATGCGTGGCGCGGTAACCATCCGCTGCTGACTGCCGAACGCTGGGACACTGCGCTCAGGACCGCCGGTTTCGACGAGGTTCTTGCGCTTCCTCGCTCGACCTCGCCGGCTGCGATCTTGGGGCAGCACGTCATCCTGGCGAGGTGTCCATCTGCAGCCCGAGATCGTCTGCAACCTCCTGCGTCGTCCGTGCCAGGCCCCCTCACTGCGCGTGTCGAGCCACCCCCAACGGGATCTGCCGCGAGCCAGGCGGAATCAGCCGTATCAGGCGGGCTGCAGCGCCTCAGGGAGATGCTGCCTGACGAGCGCCATGAGCAGCTCGTCACGACAGTGCGTGCCCAGGTGTTGCAGACACTACGGCTCGAACCGAGCCAGCCGCTCGACCGGCATCTCGGGTTGATGGAACTCGGGCTCGATTCGCTGATGGCTATTGAGCTGCGCGATCGGCTGACGCGCATGCTCGGCCTGGAGCGCAGGCTGCCGGCCACCCTCGTCTTCGACTTTCCCACAATCGATGCGATTGCATCGTATCTGGGAGGCGCTCTGGCGGCGCCGCACGCCGCGCCGGTCCCGCAACAAGGAGCCGCCGACAGATCGGCCAGTATGGCGGCCGGTCGGACCGACGTCGGCTCGCTTTCCGACGACGAGGTCGAGGCGTTGCTGCTGGCAAAGCTTGAGAACCTCTAGACCACTGCATCCGTACAACGCAGCAACCACCATGTGAGACGGTGTTTCTGCGAGACCTCGCCCCACCAGGAGCAGCTTGCATGCACCAAGGACAGCCGGGCCTGCCCACCGACGGACAGCCGGAGTTGGCGCTGTCACCGTTGAAGCGCGCCTTCCTCGCCATTGAGGACCTTCAGGCTCGCCTCGCTCAGGCCGAGCGGGCGCGGCACGACCCGATTGCGGTGATCGGGATCGGGTGCCGGCTGCCTGGCGGCGTCATGGGGCCAGCGGAGTATTGGCGGCTGCTCTGCGATGGGGTCGACGCAGTCACTGAGATCCCCGCCGACCGCTGGGATGTCGATGCCTACTATGACGCCAACCCCGATGCCCCGGGCAAGATGAGCACTCGGTGGGGCGGCTTCATCTCGAACGTGGACCGCTTCGACGCTGGCTTCTTCGGTATCGCCCCCCGCGAGGCCGCGCTGATGGACCCACAGCAGCGCCTGCTTCTCGAAGTGACGTGGGAGGCGCTCGAGCATGCTGGTCTGGCGCCCGATCGACTGTCTGGAAGCAAGACGGGTGTCTTCTTCGGTCTGACCGGGGTGGACTACGCCCGCCTGTATCACCAGAGCCATGGCCACGAGGGGCTCAACGCCTACTACGCCTCCGGCATGGCCGAAAGTGTCGCGGCAGGACGCGTTTCGTACGTGCTCGGGCTGCAAGGGCCTGGCCTCGCGGTTGACACCGCCTGCTCATCGTCCCTTGTCGCGGTTCACCTCGCCTGCCAGAGCTTGCGGTCCGGCGAGAGTGCCATGGCGCTCGCGGGTGGCGTCAGCCTGATGCTTTCGCCGGAGAACGGGATCACGTTCTCCAGGTATCACATGTTGGCGTCAGATGGCCGCTGCAAGGCGTTTGATGCTGCCGCGGACGGCTTCGGGCGGGGCGAGGGTTGTGGCATTGTCGTGCTGAAGCGGCTCGCGGACGCTGTCCGAGATGGAAACCGGGTCCTGGCAGTGATCCGTGGCTCGGCGTTGAATCAGGACGGGGCCAGCAGCGGCCTGACGGCCCCCAACGGCCCGTCACAGGTAGCGGTCATTCGACAGGCGCTTGCGGATGGTGGTGTCTCACCGCATCAGGTCGGGTACGTCGAAGCGCATGGGACTGGCACGGCGCTGGGCGACCCCATCGAGGCCGGTGCCCTCGGCGACGTGTTTGGGCCTGGACGCGCGTATGACAACCCGTTGCGTGTCGGGTCGGCGAAGACGAATCTCGGGCATCTCGAAGCAGCGGCCGGCATCACAGGTCTGATCAAGACGGTGCTGATGCTGCAGCATGGTGAGCTGCCGGCCACCCTCCACTTCAACACACCCAGCCCCCATATTGCCTGGGACGAGGCGCGGATCGCCGTCCAGACGGGCCACGACGTCTGGACGCCAGGTGGATCGCCGCGTATTGCTGGCGTCAGCTCGTTCGGCTTCAGTGGAACGAATGCCCACGTGGTGCTGGAAGAAGCACCGGCCCCACGGGACGCCTCCTCGGCGCCGGTGCGGCCCGTTCAGGTGATGGCGCTCTCTGCGCGGGACGGCGCGGCGCTCCGTGCGCTCGTGGCGCAGGTTGCGTCCGTTGTCGAGGCCGCTCCGGACAGCGGGCTCGGCGATCTCTGTTACACGGCGAATACTGGGCGGGCCCATCTGCGCGAGCGGCTCGCCGTCGTCGGTACGAGCCGCTCAGAGCTTGGCTCGGGGCTGCGCGCGTATCTCAACGGCCATGACAGCCCGGTGCTGACGTCGGGCCGGAGCGAGATGGCTGACCCGCCGAGGGTCGCGTTCCTGTTTACCGGACAAGGAGCGCAATACGCCGGCATGGGCTGGCAGCTCTACCAGTCTGAGCCTACGTTCCGGGCGACGCTCGATCAGTGTGCCGACGCGCTGGCCGGCGAGCTCGACCGTCCGCTGCTCACACTCCTGACGCCGGGCGATCCTGCCGGCGCGCTGCTCGATCGGACGGCCTACGCCCAGCCGGCCCTGTTCGCGGTTGAGTACGCGCTGGCCCGGCTCTGGGAAAGCTGGGGGATCAAGCCGGGCGCCCTGCTGGGGCACAGTCTCGGGGAGTATGTGGCCGCCTGCCTGGCTGGCGTGTTCACCCTCGACGATGGGCTGCGCCTGGTCGCGGAGCGCGGACGGTTGATGCAGGCGTTGCCGGCGGGCGGAACGATGGCTGCTGTGTTCGCGCCGGTGTCCCAGGTCGAACCGCTGGTGGCGGTTGCGGCCGATCACCTTGCCATCGCGGCAATGAACGGGCCGGAACACGTGGTGCTGTCTGGCGACCGTGAGGCCGTCCAGGCGGTTGTGTGCCAACTCGAAGCGAACGGAATCCGCACGCGCCCGCTGGCGACGTCTCACGCGTTCCATTCGCCGCTGCTCGATCCGATGCTCGACGCGCTCGAACGCCGAGTTGGCGAGATCGCGCTCGCTGCGCCCCAGATCCGGATGGTCTCAAACCTGACTGGACTACTGGCGAAGGGGGAACTGCTGCGGCCGGCGTACTGGCGGGAGCACGCTCGCCAGCCAGTTCGGTTCGCGGATGGAGTGGCGACACTGCTGCACGAGGGCTATCGCACCTTCGTCGAGATCGGACCGCATCCGGTGTTGGCGGGCATGACGACGGCCATCGGCGGTGAGATCGCGCTCACCGCCCTGCCGTCGCTGCGGCGTGGTCGCGATGCATGGCAGCAGATACTGCAGAGTCTCGGTCGTCTCTACACGCTCGGCGTCAATGTCGACTGGGCCGGCTTCGACCGCGGTCGCGCTCGCCGCATCGTGGACTTCCCGACGTACCCATTTCAGCGGGAACGTCACTGGTTGCCAGCCGCCCAGCCGCGCCCGGCTGTGCACTCCCCTCATGCTGGAACGCATCCGCTGCTCGGTGGGAAGTTGCGCTCTGCGCTGACGACGCGCCAATTTGAGGCTGAGCTCGCGTGTGAGACGCTGCCGTATCTTCGAGATCATCATGTTGGCGGACTTCCGATTCTCCCGGCCGCGGGCTTTATTGAGTTGGTACGGGCTGCCGCCGACGCCGCCTTCGGTGCGGGAGCGCACCTGGTGCGGGATCTGGCGATTCCACGCCGCCTGACCTGCACCCCGGGCGAGGTCCGCGTCGTACAAACGCTCATCGAGCCGGATGGTCAAGACCAAGCGGTCGTCCGCGTGTACGGTTCGACTGACGAAGACGACGGCTGGCAGCTTCAGGCCACCGCCAGCGTCGTGCGATCGGTCTCCACGAACGATGAGCGTGCGAGGCGCTACCGTGCCACGCCTGCCGAGATCCAGCGCGGTCTGCCGCAGTCGCTCGACCCGGCCGATCACTACGCCCGACTTGGAGCGCGCCGCATCGATCTGGGTGCGAGCCTCCAGGGCGTGCGGCAGCTCTGGTACGGCGATGGCGCGGCGCTTGGCCTCCTGGAGCTACCCACAGCGGCCAAGCACGGGGGTGCGTACGGAGTCCACCCTGCATTGTTGGATGCTGCATTGCAGGTTCTTGCCGCGGCGGTCTCCGATCCACAGACGGCGTATCTGCCGCTGGGGCTTCAACGATTCCAATTGCACTGCGAGCCGGGCGCACGAATCTGGTGTCATGCGCGCCTGCGGGACGGCAGCCAGGGCGCCGTGGCCTCTCGATCTCAGGAGCTGCTGCTGGCCGACCTGGAATTGATGGATGACGATGGCCGCCTGGTGGCAGAGATCGGCGAGCTTCAGTTGCGACGCGTGCACCTGGAGAAGCTTGAGGGACCGGCGTCTGACGATCGTCGAGATCTCTACTACGAGGTGCAATGGCAAGTCGGTGGCCGTGACGTAGCTCCGGACGACGGCGTGCGTGCCGCGCCGCCGGTCATCGAGCTACCCAGGATCGCCTCGGGTGTCGATCTGCGTGCACCAGCCGTGCGCGAAGCATGTGTCCTGGCGCGCTTCGAGCCGTTCGTGCTGCGCCTGGAACAGGTCAGCTTCGAGTACATCCTTCAAGCGCTGTCCGCGCTTGGCTGGAAGGCGCGCGAAGGTGACCGTTTTGCCACGGACGCGCTGGCGACGCAACTACGGATCGACGGGCGTTACGGTCAACTACTCGAACGGTTCTTGGCGATCCTCGAAGAAGAAGGCGTCGTTCGGCGTGACGGCGATGGCTGGTGTGTGCTCCGGGCTCCCCAAACACCTGATGACCCCACACGGGCCTGTGAGGCCCTGCTCTCCGAGTTTCCCGAGACGTCCAGCCAGATCGCGCTGACGCGTCGGTGCGGCAGCCAGCTTGCCGGCATTCTGCGTGGCGAGATCGACCCGCTTCAGGTGCTGTTCCCGGGCGGCTCGCTCGATCTCGCCGAGAGCCTGTACCTGAATTCGCCCTCGGCCGTGGCCTACAACTCGCTGGTGCAGGAAGCGGTGACGCGGTTCGTCAACCAGTCGCCCGTCGACCGTACGATCCGGATTCTGGAGGTCGGCGCCGGCACGGGTGGGACGACGGCGCACCTGCTTCCTCACCTGCCTGCCGACCGGACCGAGTACGCCTTTACGGACGTTTCGCCGCACTTCCTGAGCCGGGCGCGTGAGAAGTTTCGGGCCTATCCGCAGGTGCGATACGAGAGCCTGGATCTTGAGCGCGATCCCGAGGAGCAGGGTTTTCAGCCCGGCCAGTTTGACGTGATCGTCTCGGCAAACGCCGTCCACGCCACCGCCGACCTGGCCCGCAGTCTGGGATGCATCCACCGTCTTCTGCGGCCGGGGGGGCTGCTTGCGCTCCTCGAAGTTACAGAGCGACAGCGCTGGATCGATATCACCTTCGGTCTGACCGATGGTTGGTGGCGATTCACTGACCGGCATCTACGATCCGACTATCCATTGCTTGATCGCGCACAGTGGCATGCTGCGCTCGGAGCGGCCGGTTTCGAGGAGGCGGTGGCGCTGCCCAGGCCAGCCGCGTCCGGTCCGTTTGACCGGGCGGACGGTGCGCCGCGGCAGGCGCTGCTGCTGGCGCAGAAGCTGCTGGACGCTCGGCGCGCGCCGGCATCATCGAAGGGGGAGCCGGGTGCCTGGATCATCCTGGCCGATCGGGGCGGCGTCGGCGATGCCCTGGCCGCGGCGTTGCGGTCCGATGGACATCGGGTAACCGTTGTCGTGCCTGGAGCTTCCTACGGCGCGCACGGCGGGCAGCGGGTTGAAGTTGCCCCGGCGGCGCCCGCTGACTTTCGCCGGCTGCTGGCCGATATCCGCGTGTCACACGGGCCGTCGCTCGCGGGCGTGGTGCACCTCTGGAGCCTCGACAGCGCCGCGGATGAGCGGAGCAGCGAAGCCGACCTCGATCGGGCGATTGCACATTCCTCCCGGAGCGCTCTCCATCTTGTACAGGAGCTCAGCGCGGCTGGGTTTGCCCAGGTTCCACGCCTCTGGCTCGTGACCCGAAACGCCCAGGCTGTCCCACAGGTGGAGGATGAACGGCCTGTTGTTCATGTCAGCCAGTCGCCGTTGTGGGGACTGGGATGGACGATTTCACTTGAGCACCCAGAGCTTCGCGCCATCCGTATTGACCTGGACGATTCCCCGTCGAGGCAGTGTGCTGAGGTGCTCCTTGACGAGGTGACTCGCCCCGACGAAGAGGATCAGGTGGCCTGGCGCGCTGGCCGTCGGCTGGTGGCGCGTCTGACACGTCGCGAACCACCGGCATCGGAGCTGCGGACACGCGAGCGGCCGAACGACACGCCAGTGCGTCTCGGCTTCAGCGCACGCGGAACCATCGACAATCTTCGGCTCGCGCCGGCGGCGCGGCGGCAGCCCGATGCGGGTGAGATCGAAATCGAAGTCCTGGGGACTGGTCTGAACTTCAAGGACGTGCTCAACGTGCTCGGCATGTACCCGGGCGACCCTGGGCCGCTCGGTGGCGAGTGCTCTGGGTTCGTTGTCGCGGTTGGCGCGGGCGTCGAGGGGCTGATACCGGGCGACGCCGTTGTGGCGTTGGCGCCTGGGGCTTTCGGCACGTTTGTGACGGCCCCGGCGAGCATGGTCGCGCGGAAGCCGGACAATCTCACGTTCGCGGAGGCGGCCGGCTTCCTGATCCCCTTCATCACTGCCCAGTTTGCCCTGAGCCATCTTGGCCACATGCGGGCCGGCGAGCGAGTGCTGATCCACGCGGCGGCCGGGGGCGTCGGGCTGGCTGCCGTCCGACTGGCGCTGCAAGCCGGTGTGGAGATCTTCGCCACGGCGGGCAGTGTGGAAAAGCGGGGGTATCTCAGGGCACTGGGAGTCCGACACGTGTTCGACTCACGGTCGCTCGGATTTGCGCACGAAATCCGCGAGGCTACGGACGGTCAGGGCGTGGATCTGGTGCTCAACGCTCTGACCGGCGAGGCAATCCCGCTCAGCCTGTCGTTGTTGCGCGACGGCGGCCGGTTTCTGGAGCTCGGCAAGCAAGAGCAGGTAGCCGCCGAGCAACTACGCCAGCTTGGGCGGCGCATCGAGTACTTCATCATCGATTGGGGTGAGACAGCGCGTGAGCAGCCGCACGTGATCCGCGCGATGCTCGTCGATCTGCTGCGCGCGGCGGAGCAGGGAGCCCTGACGCCACTGCCGACCCAGACTTTCCCGCTCGATCAGGCCGTGGACGCCTTCCGCTTCATGGCGCAAGCCAGGCACATCGGAAAGATCGTCCTGAGTCAGGGCGCAGGCGCTGCGGCAGCGGGAGCGGCAATCCGCGCAGACGCCACCTACCTGATCACGGGGGGCCTGCGGGGACTGGGACTGGAGGTCGCACAGCTCCTGGTCGCACGGGGCGCTCAGCGCCTTGTGCTCATGGGGAGAAGCCTGCCTACGGACAGCGCTCGGGCAGAGATCGCGCGGCTGGCGCGGGCCGGGGCCGAGATCGTGGTGGTCCAGGGCGATGTCTCCTGTGAGGCCGATGTTGAGCGCGCGCTCACGCTCGCGCACACCCCCACGCGACCGCTGCGCGGCGTCGTGCATTCGGCCGGCGTGCTGCATGATGGCGTGCTGGGTCAGCAGACCTGGGAGCGGTTCCAGCACGTGCTCAGCCCGAAGGTGGGCGGGAGCTGGCTCCTGCATACCGCAACGCGGTCACGGCCGCTCGACTTCTTCGTGCTGTTCTCGTCGGCGGCCTCGCTGGTAGGGTCCGCCGGACAGGGCAATCATGTCGCTGCCAACGCCTTTCTGGACGCCCTGGCGCATCATCGTCACGGTCTGGGGCTACCGGCGACCAGCGTCAACTGGGGTGGCTGGTCGGAGGTCGGGGCGGCAGCCGGCACTGATGTGCGTGAGCGCCTTGCCGAGCGTGGCGTCGGGACTATCTCGCCGGGCGAGGGGCTGACGGCTTTCGAGCGTCTGCTCGCGGACGGAGCGGCGCAGGTTGGTGTGCTGCCGGTCGATTGGCCGCGATTCCTTGAGCGGTATGGAAGCCAGCCGCGGCCCCCGTTCTTTCGTCGAGTTCAGGCAGTCCAGATGCCAGTCGCCGTGGCCGATACGGCACCGGCGCCATCGAGCGATCTTCACGACCGCCTTGCAGCGGCGGCGCCGGAGCGCCGACGGCGTGTGCTGCTTGCCTACGTGCAGGAGCAGTGCGCTCGCATCCTGGGACTGCGGCCTGAGCAAGTCGGCGAGCGTGTGCCGCTCCATGAACTTGGGTTGGACTCTCTGATGGCCGTCGAGCTGCGCAACGTTCTGGCCCATGGGCTTGGTGAGGATCGTGCGCTCCCCGCCACCCTCGTTTTCGATCACCCGACCAGCGAGGCGCTGACGGACTACCTCGCGGCCAGCATCCCGCTCCTGCAGATGGCCGCCTCCCGGCTGCCGGACGCTTCGACGCTGCCCGGTCGTGAGTTCCTTCTCGGCGACGATCTGCCGAGCGACACCGGTTCTGATGTGGACGATGGACGGGCGATAGAGGTCTTGCTCGCGGCGCTCGAAGACCTCTCCGAGGACGAGGTCGAACGTCTGGGCGTGAAGCGGATGCTGGAGCGCGACCGATGAGTAGTCTGTACGAGCGGTTGACCAGGCTTTCGCCGAACCGTCTGGCGCTTCTGGTGCTGGACCTTCAGGCCAAGCTGGGGGCTGGCAAGCCGAGCCAGCCGGAGCCGATCGCGGTGATCGGCCTCGGCTGCCGGTTCCCCGGGGGCGTGCACGGTCCGGCGCAATTCTGGGATCTCCTGGCCGAAGGGCGGGACGCCATCGAAGAGACGCCACGCTCGCGCTGGGATGCCGATGCACTTTTCGATCCGAATCCGGACGCGCCGGGAAAGGTGGCGAGCCGGTGGGGTGGCTTCCTGACGAACGTGGACCGGTTCGACGCCGAGTTCTTCGGGATGTCGCCACGCGAGGCGCGTAGCCTCGATCCGCAGCAGCGGCTCACCCTCGAAGTCGGGTGGGAGGCGCTCGAGCACGCCGGGTATGCGCCCGACCGGCTGCATGGCTCCGCGACGGGTGTCTTCCTGGGCATCTGCAATGGCGACTACGGCCGGACGCTCCTTTCCCAGGAGCCTGAGTTGCTCGATACCTACGCAGCGACCGGGAACGCCTACAGTGTCGCCTCGGGCCGGCTGTCGTACGTACTCGGGTTGCAAGGGCCGAGTATCTCCGTTGACACGGCCTGCTCGTCGTCACTGGTCGCGGTCCACCTGGCCGTGCAGGGACTCCGTTCCGGTGACTGTCGGATGGCCCTGGCCGGCGGCGTGAACGCCATCCTATCCCCTGCGACGACCATCGCGCTCTCGCGCGCGCACATGATGTCCTCAGATGGCCGCTGTAAGGCGTTTGACGCGGCAGCGGATGGCTTTGTGCGCTCAGAGGGATGCGGCTTCGTGGTGCTCAAGCGCCTGGCCGACGCCGAGTCTGAGGGCGACACGATCCTGGCGGTGATCCGGGGCTCGGCGACGAACCAGGATGGCCGCAGTAACGGCATCACGGCACCGAACGGCCCATCGCAGGTGGCGGTCATCCGACAGGCGCTGGCAGACGCTGGCGTCGAACCATCTGACGTGAGCTATGTCGAGGCGCACGGGACCGGGACCGCGCTGGGCGACCCCATCGAAGTGCAGGCGCTCGGGGCAGCCATCGGCAGTGGCCTCCCGCAAGACCGGCCGCTGCTGATCGGGTCGGTCAAGACCAATCTGGGGCATCTGGAGTCCGCCGCCGGCATCGCCGGGTTGATCAAGGTGATCCTCTCGCTTCAGCAGGGGGTGTTGCCGCGCCAACTACACTTCCAGACGCCCAGCCCGCACGTCGACTGGGATCGTCTCGGCATCAGCGTCGTCGATCGGCTGACGCAGTGGCCGAACCACCCGCGGGGACGACGTATCGCCGGGGTCAGCTCGTTCGGATTCAGCGGTACGAACGCCCACATCGTGGTTGAGGCGGCCCCCGCATCGGATGTCCGGGTCAACCGTGTCGAGCGTCCGCGCCATCTCGTGAGCCTCTCGGCCAGAACCCAGCCAGCACTGCGGACGATGGCCGAGCAGTTGCACACATTTCTCGAGCGCAATCCAGACGTTGCGCTGGCAGATCTCGCGCACACTGCCAACGCCGGGCGATCAGACTTCGATCATCGAGCGGCCATCGTGGCAGCCTCGCACGCAGGCGTCCGTGACGCGCTGGCGGCGCTGCACACGGGAACCCCGTCGGACGGGCTGATCGTCGGGCATCCCTCTGGGAACATGCCTCCGGATGTGGCCTTCCTGTTCACGGCTCAAGGTGCGCAGTATCGAGACATGGGGCGACGTCTGTACGAGACGCAGCCCACGTTTCGTCGTGCGCTGGACCTGTGCGCGACGCTCCTGGAGCCACATCTGGACCGGCCGCTGCTCTCCATTATCTGGACCGCTGACGAGGAGTCAATGGACGCGGCGGCCGGTCTGCTCGATCAGACCATGTACACCCAGCCGGCCCTCTTTGCCGTCCAGTACGCACTGACCGAGCTCTGGAGAAGCTGGGGAATCAGGCCATCAGCCGTGCTCGGCCACAGCGCAGGCGAACTGGTAGCGGCATGCGTGGCTGGGGCACTCAGCCTTGAAGACGGGCTGCGTCTGGTTGCTGAGCGAGGACATCTGATGCAGACGCTGACCCCGCCAGGCGCCATGGCATCGGTGCGCACCGATGAGCAAACAGTCCGGCGCGCGCTGGCTGGCATCGGCGGCAAGGTTTCGGTCGCCGCGGTCAACGGCCTGGAGAACGTCACCATTGCCGGCGAGCGTGGTGCGCTTCGCTCGGCGCTGGCGGTGTTGCAGGCTCAAGGGCTCGAGGTGCGGGAGCTTGCCATCTCGATTGCTTCGCATTCGCCGTTGATGGATCCCATGCTCGATGCCTTCGAGCGCGCCGCGGCGAGCGTCACCTGGCAGGAACCGGGGATCGATGTCGTCTCGGGCATGACCGGCGATATGGTCCGAGAGGAGCTCGGGACGCCGTCGTACTGGCGGCGGCACGCTCGTGAGGCGGTCCAGTTTGCGCGGGCGCTCCAGACGCTCCGGGCGCAAGGGTACCGACACTTCGTCGAGATCGGACCCGCGCCGGTGTTGACCGGCCTGGGCCAGCAGGTGTTCTCCGGGGACTTCGGCGTCTGGCTCCCGTCTCTTCGGCGGGGCATCGATGACTGGGAGCAGTTGCTCACGTCACTGGGCGCGCTGTACGCGGAAGGGGTTGCCGTCGACTGGGCCGGCTTTGACCGTGACTATGAGCTACGGAAGATCGCGCTGCCCACGTATCCGTTCCAGCGCGAACGCTACTGGATCGAGACATCCGCGGCGCCGGCCGAGCGCACACAGCCGGCCTCATCCCGCGATGAGCATCCGCTCCTGGGAGGGCGGCTACGCTCACCGGCCATCAGCGGCGCCGTGTTTGAACGCGCCATGCGCGCAGACAGCCCGTGGTTCCTGGCGGATCATCGCGTGTTCGATGCAGTCATCCTGCCATCCCCGGCCTTTGTCGAGATGGCGCTGGCGGCGGGGGCGTCTGAGTACGGCTCGACGATGTTGCAGCTAGAGAACTTCACGATCCGCGAGCCACTGATCCTTTCGGATGAAGCGCCCCGGCTCGTGCAGACGGTGCTCCAGCAGATGCCTGACGGGGCCACGGCCTGTGCGGTGTACAGCCGGGATGATGGCAGCGACACCTGGCAGCTTCATACTGACGTGCGCATCAGCCGAGCCGCTGGCGACCTGCACAGTGCGTCCGTTCCGCCCCCGACGCCACTCGAAGAGATTCAGTCGCGGTGTCAGGAGGAGATCGACGGCCCCACCTACTATGAGCGGCTCGCAGGACTCGGCCTCGCGTTTGGTCCGGCCTTCCGTGGTATCCAGCGAATCTGGCGAGGCGAGGGTGAGGCGCTGGCCGATATCACCCTGCCGGAGTCACTGGAGGGTGAGGCCGGCGCATACTGGCTCCATCCGGCCGTGCTCGACGCCTGTCTTCAGGCGATGGGCGCTGCCATTCCCACCACGACGACGGAGGACGCGTACCTCCTGGTCAGTTTCGACCGGCTCCGCGTCCTGGGCCGGCCGAGCCGGCAACTTCGCAGCCATATTCAGCTGCGGCCGACGACGCTCGCCGGTGGTGATGCTTTCATAGCCGACGCCTGGTTGTACGATGTCGGCCGAGGCACAGTCGCCATCGTCGAAGGGCTTGCGATCCGCCGGGCGAGCCGCGCGGCGCTGCTGCATGCCTCCAGCGGCGCATGGAAAGCGTGGCTGCATCAGCTGCGTTGGGAGCCGGCGGACGCCGCTGCCGTTGACGGTGCGCTTGAGCCGCTGGCTACCTGGCTCCCATCCCGTGAGCGCCTCGATGCGAGGCTGGAGGAAGTTGCCACCGTTGCCTCGGCAGACGGCGCCCTCGCCGAGTTCCTCGCGGCGATGCCTCGGCTTGAGGCGG
Source organism: Chloroflexota bacterium (assembly GCA_020850535.1). Lineage (NCBI taxonomy): Bacteria > Bacillati > Chloroflexota > Chloroflexota bacterium. The sequence continues at coordinate 40,208 of JADZEM010000063.1, read as the reverse complement.
TGGCCGTCCAGTACGCCCGTCAGGCGATCCAGGCGCTCGGGCAGCGGCGGCTCCCGGCCGACGATGCGCCTGAGATGACGGCGCAAGCGCTTGGGGTGGCGCCCCGTCACCGACGCCTCTTCCACCGCATGCTCGGCTGGCTTCGCCAGGATCGTCACGCGCCCACGTCGGCCACGATGCCCGCAGGGAGTGTCGATGGTCACGCTGAGCCCGGCCCGGCTGGTGACGCGGCGCGCGCCGTTGAGGCCGACTTCCCATGCGTGGCGTCTGAGGCACGGCTGCTGATCCGTTGCGGCGAGCGTCTCGCCGATGTGCTACGGGGCGATGTCGATCCGCTGCACCTGCTCTTCCCAGATGGCTCCTCCGAACTTGTGCAGCCACTGTACGAATCCTCGCCGTCCGCACAGTTCAGTCACCGTCTGCTTCGCGCGTGCCTCGAAACCTCCCTCGGTGGGCTGCCGGCGGATCGACGGCTTCGCGTACTGGAGATCGGCGCTGGCACCGGCGCGACGACAGCGAGCCTGCTCTCGGTCCTTCCAGTGGATCGGACCGAGTACGTGTTCACCGATATCTCGCCGACGCTGCTGGCTCAGGCTGAGGCACGATTCTCCGAAGCGCCGTGCGTGCGCTTCCAGCGTCTTGACGCCGAGCGTGATCCTGAGCCGCAGGGGTTTGCAGCGGAGTCGTTCGACATCATCATCGCCGCGAATGTGCTCCATGCGACGGAGGATCTCGGGCGCACGCTGGGGCACGCAAAGCATCTGCTCGCCCCGGGTGGGCTGCTGCTGGTCCTCGAAGCAACGATGCCGTTGCACTGGGTGGACCTGACCTTTGGCCTCACTGAAGGATGGTGGAAGTTCGCTGACCATGATCGGCGGCCAGACCATCCGCTCTTGGCGCCAGATCGCTGGCTCGACACGCTCGCGGACGCCGGGTTCGTCGAAGCCCTGGCGCTTCCGCACGGCCCATCCCTCGGCATCGGGGTCGGACAGACGGTGCTCCTGGCGCAGCGACCGCCCGCCGAAAACCTTCCCATCGCACCGGCCACGCCAAAGCCGCACTGGACGATCTTTGCCGACGACAGCGGTGTGGGTGACACGCTGGCCGCCCTGATCGCCACGCGCGGCGAGTCGTGCCGGATCGTCGTTCGAGGAGCGCAGTACGCCGAGCTAGCTCCCGGCCGCGTACAGATTGATCCGTCCTCGAAAGCGGACTATGCGCGTGCGCTCAACGCGACGGGTCTGCCTGCTGGACAAGCGCGCCGCGTGGTGCATCTGTGGAGCCTTGATATCGCTCCTGGCGACCATGTTGACGAGCAGACGCGTACGTCGGCGAACGATCTCGGATGCGCGAGCGCGCTGCTGCTGACGCAGGCACTGGTTCAAATGGCCGGTACCAGCACGTCGTCTCTCTGGCTCGTGACCCGAGAGGCGCAGCCGCTCACGGTCCACGACGGCGAGGCCATCGGACTCGCGGTGGCGCAGGCTCCACTGTGGGGTTTCGGCCGGGTGATCGCGCTCGAACATCCCGACATCTGGGGCGGGCTGCTCGACCTCAGCGGCAAGGACTCGATGCAGACGTCCGCACGGGCGGTCTACGAGACGCTCGTGTTGGCGAGCGACGAGGACCAGATCGCCATTCGGGGCGGCCGACGGCTGGTGGCGCGGCTGACGCCGGACAGCGTGCAGGCCGGGCAGCCACTCCGTTGGGACGCACAGGCAAGCTATCTCATCACGGGTGGGCCTGGCGGCCTGGGCCTCAAGTTGGCCGGTTGGATGGCCGATCAAGGCGCACGCCACCTCGTGCTGCAATCTCGAACTGGTCTTCCGGAGCGCTCGGACTGGGCGGACCTGGACCCGACGAGTCGAGCGCATGCGCAGGTCGAGGCGATCCGCGTGATCGAAGCGCGGGGGGCCTCGGTGACCGTCGTCAAGGGGGATGTCGCCGACCGGGCGCATATGGTGGCGCTGTTCGACCGCTTCGGCAGCGATCTTCCACCGCTGCGCGGCGTCATCCACGCGGCGGCAGCGCTTGATCTCAGCGCGGTCCGCGATCTCACCGTGGACGCCCTGTCGCGAATGCTCCGACCAAAGGTGACAGGCGCCTGGCTGCTGCACGAGCTGACCGGCGCCCTGGATCTCGACTTCTTCGTCCTGTTCTCATCCACGGCCTCGTTGTTGGGCGTCAACGGCATGGCGCACTACGCGGCAGCGAACGAATTCCTGAATGTGTTCGCTCACTATCGTCGAGCACAGGGGTATCCAGCGCTCAGCGTCTGCTGGGGGACCTGGGAGGAGATGCGGGCGACGACTGCCGAGCAGCGGTCGAGCTATGGGTCTGTTGGGCTGCGTCCAATGCCGACCTCCGCGGCGCTGTCCGCGCTGGGGGGATTGCTCTCCGATCCTGCCCGCTGCCAGGCGACGGTCGCGTCCATCGACTGGAGCGTGTTGAAGCCGGTCTATGAGGCCCGCCGAAGGCGGCCCCTCCTGGCGCACTTGACCGTGGACAAGCGCGCCGCTCGGGAGGCGCCAGCATCCGCCGTATCGACGTTGCTCGATCGACTCGTTGGGGCCCCAGAGTCCGAACGGCGCCCGCTCGCACTCGCGTTTGTCGCACGCACCGTGGGGCGGGTGCTGCGTATCGATCTGACGCGGGAGATCGATCCGAACCGGGGGCTTTTTGACCTCGGCATGGATTCGCTCATGGCGGTGGAGCTGCGCGCGCGCCTGGAGGAAGCCGTCGGTCAGCCTCTGCCGACGAGCCTCACGTTCAACTACCCGAACATCTCCGCGCTGACGGATGTCCTGCTCACGAAGGTCGCACACCTGCTGCCGCAGGCAGACGCCGGCGGGTCTGGCGAGGAGATGCACGCGAAAGACGCTGAGACCACGTCCATGCATGCCGAGACGGATCCGTACGATCTCTCCGAGCATGAGCTTGCCGAACTCCTGTCGGCCAGACTGGCGCGCATGCCATGAGTCTCCCCGCGATGTCAGCGGTGACAGCCGACCAGCCTGCGGGCGTGTCTCCCGATTCGCGGCGGCTCTGGCTCGCGCGCGGCGCCATGTGTCTTGCCATGGCGATCTGGGCGTTCATTGAGGTCGGCGCGGCGCAGGCGCTGGCAGGCTACTCCGGCTTTGAGGTTGTCTGGGCTCGGTACGGCACACACCTGGCCCTCATGCTCGTGGTGTTCGCCCCACGAAGGCGGACAGCGTTGGTGCGAACGTCCAGATTGTGGCTGCAACTTGGACGTGGCGCCCTGATGCTTGGGATGCCAGCCTGCTTCCTGTTCGCCGCCAGGCTGCTGCCCCCGAACGACATTCTCGCTGTCTTCTGGATCTCGCCGTTGCTGGTCGTGTTGTTCGGGGGGCTGGTGCTTGGAGAACGGGTGCAGCCGGGCCAGTATCTGTGCGCCGCGATCGCATTTGTCGGTGTCGTCCTCATCCTGCAGCCCGCGTCTCACCTCTTCTGGCGGCCGCTGCTGCTGGCGCTCGGCATGGCGCTCTCGTTCGGCGTGTATGTGATCTGCACCCGCATCCTGCGTAACGAAGCCCCGACGACCAACCTCTTCTACACGGCGGCGGTTGTGTTTGTGGTGCTCAGCGCGGTGCTTCCGTTCTTCTGGCGCGCGCCAGACTTCGACGCACTGATCGCCATGATGGGGGTCGGCAGCATGGGATTCGTCCTGCTCTGGATGCTCGACTATGCCCTGAGCGTCGCGCCGGCCAGCACGGTGGCGCCACTCGCATTCACGCAGCCGCTCTGGTTTGTGCTGCTCGGCCTACTGACCGGCCGGACACCCAACCTGTTCGTGGCGGTTGGGGCATTGACGGTTGCGGCCGGAATCGGGGGCTACGTGGTGATGGAGATGAGACGAGCGTGAACACCGCAACGAGTGCCCACGCGGCTGCGACTGCCCCTGCCACTACGGCTGCTCAAGCAACGGGGTCAGGTCGCGCGTCAGCGTATCCACCAGGGCGGTGCGCTCGGTCTGCAAGTAGAAATGGCCGCCAGGAAACGTCTCGACGCGGAACGTGTTGCACGTCTGGCGCTGCCACTCCTGGAGCGACGGAATGGGGGTGTGCTGATCCTGGCGACCGCCGAAGACGGAGATGGGGCAGGGCAGAGGCGTTTCTTGCGCGTAGTGGTACGTCTCGAGCATGGCAAGGTCCGCACGGAGCGTCGGCAGGAGCAGCCTCAGGAGCGCGGGCTCCGCAAGCACAGCCCGTGGGATCCCGTCATAGCGCCGCACGATCTCGGCAACAAAGGCCGCCGGGGGCAACTGGTGGATCGGGGGGGCAGTGGACACGATGTGCGGAGCCGCTCGACCCGAGACGAACAACCACTCCGGCATCGGGAGCCCCGCGCGACGCAGCGATTGGGCCGTCTCGAAGGCAACGAGGGCGCCGAGACTGTGTCCGAAGAACGCGAACGGCCGGTCCGTCAAGGGCAGGAGCGTCTGCGCCAGCATCGCGGCAAGCGCCGTCAGCCGCGTCGCGGGCGGTTCGCGTAAGCGACTCTCACGCCCCGGCAGCTTCCACGCGCACAACTCAACTCGTGGCGGCAGCAGCGCTCGCCATGGGAGGTACTGCGCGACGCCGCCGCCTGCGTACGGGAAGCAGATCAGCCGTACCGCTGGATCGGGCAAAGGCTCTGGGCGAGCCATCCAGTGCGCGAGATCACCCGAGTCAAACGGCAGTGTGGACATTGGAAGCGGAGTGTTGCACAGCGAGCCTGGCTCAGCCAAGGGCTTCGCTTGCAGGCGGTCCCCAGGGTCAGGCGAATGCCGGGCTCGTGACGGCCCCAGGGTGTTCGTCAGCGACTGCCCTGTCATCTCACCGTACCTCGCGACGACCTCGGTTCTGTTTTGAAGGGCGTGAAAGATCTCACCGATGAGTACAGTACAGCCGAGCATGACTGCTCCCGCGGATCGTCGTAGTCTCTTGCAGGATGCCCTCCGCGCCATCGACGAGCTGCAAGCGCGCATCGACGCCTCGGAGCACGCTCACCATGAGCCGATTGCTATCGTCGGCATGGGCTGCCGTTTTCCTGGCGGCGCCGACAATCCGGAAGCGTACTGGGACCTGATGCATCGCGGGATCGACGCGGTCCGCGAAGATCCCGGTGACCGCTGGGACGACGCGGATCGATTCGGAACCGACACGCCGATTGTCGGCGGCTTCCTGGATCGAGTCGACACGTTCGATCCGCAGTTCTTTGGCATCTCTCCGCGTGAAGCCTCGACGATGGACCCGCAGCAGCGTCTTCTCCTTGAGGTCGCCTGGGAGACGCTGGAGCGAGCGGGCCAGGATCCGCGAGAGCTTGTCGGAAGCAAGACCGGTGTGTTCGTCGGCATCACGGCCCAGGAGTACGGGCTGATGTCCCACGAACGCGGTCCGCAAGACAACATCTATGTTGCCACGGGCACCGCCTTGAACGCGGCGGCAGGCCGCATCGCGTACACGCTGGGGCTTCAGGGACCGTGCTTCGCGGTCGATACCGCCTGTTCGTCGTCGCTCGTCGCCGTCCACCTGGCGTGTCAGAGCTTGCGGACGCGGGAGAGCGACGCGGCGTTGGCCGCTGGCGTCAACGCCATGCTGCTTCCGAACGCGTTTGCGATCATGAAAGGGTGGGGGGCGCTGTCGCCGACCGGGCGCTGCAAGACCTTCGATGCCAGCGCCGACGGATTCGTGCGCGGTGAGGGCTGTGGAGCTTTGCTTCTGCGCCGGCTCTCGGATGCCGTCGCGCGGAACGACCAGATCCTCGCCGTCATCCATGGGTCCGCCGTGAATCAAGATGGCCGCAGCGGCGGCCTGACGGTGCCGAATGGGCTCGCACAGCAGGCGCTCGTTCGGCAGGCGCTCGCCAGCGCCCGGGTGGCCCCGTCCGCCGTCGGCTACGTCGAAGCGCACGGCACCGGCACCATGCTCGGTGACCCGATTGAAGCTGAGGCGCTGGGTATCGTGTATGGGGAGGGGCGGCCGGCAGACCGGCCGCTGCTCATCGGATCGGTCAAGACGAACCTCGGTCACCTCGAATCGGCCTCGGGCGTTGCCGGCATCATGAAGGTGGTGCTGGCACTTCAGCACGGCGAGATCCCTCGTCAACTGCACTTCAGCGAGCCGAATCCGCGCATCGCCTGGGACACGCTGCCGCTCGCCGTGACGAGCGACCCGGTGGCGTGGCCGCGCACGGACCGGCCACGCCTGGCTGGCGTCAGTGGCTTTGGCTTCAGTGGAACGAATGCCCACGTCATTCTTGGAGAGGCTCCGGCCAGTACTCCGTCCGCCCTGAATGCCGCTCTGCCTGAGCGGCCGCGCCACGTGCTGACACTTTCGGCGCGGACGTCTACCGCCCTGAACGAGCTGGCGAAGCGCTTTGCCGCGCACCTGGCAGCGAACCCGTCGATCGGACTGGGAGATGCCTGCTACTCGGCGAATACCGGGCGCGCGCATCTGAAGCATCGGTTGTCCGTGACCGGCAGCTCATCCGACGAACTGCGGCTCGCCCTTGAGTCGGCGTCAGTGCGTGGCGCCGGGGCCGCGGCGCCGAGCCAGCCGGCGGTGACAGCGCCGCCAAAGCTCGCCTTTCTGTTCACGGGTCAGGGCGCCCAGTCAGTCAACATGGGGCGTGAGCTGTACGAGACGCAGCCGACGTTCCGCCGTACCCTGGACCGTTGCGCGGAGCTTCTCGATCTGCACTTGCCGGCGCCGCTCTTCGACGTGCTCTTTCCCACCGACCCGACAGATCGACGGATCGACCAGACGGGCTGGGCGCAGCCCGCCCTTTTCGCGGTGCAAGTGGCGCTCGCGGCGCTCTGGCGCTCGTGGGGCATTGAGCCGTCTGCCGTGCTCGGGCACAGCATCGGCGCGTTCGCGGCGGCCCATGTGGCCGGCTCCCTCTCATTGGAGGATGGGTGCCGCGTTGTGGCTGCCAGAGGGCGGCTCATGCAGGCGCTCCCAGCGGGTGGCGCGATGGCGGCCGTCCTGGCGGATCGTGAGACCGTGGGCTCGCTGGTGAGTGGCGAGCCGAACGTCGAGATCGCGGCGGCAAATGCGCCGCGCAGCACCGTGATCTCCGGCCCGGCCGCAGCGGTCGAGTCCGTGCTGGCTCGGTTGGCGGCGCGCGGGATCGAGGCTCGCCCACTGACAGTGTCGCACGCCTTCCACTCGCCGCTGATGGAGCCGATGCTGTCCGCGTTCGAATCGGAGCTGGCAGGCGTGCGGTTCGCCGAGCCGCGCATCGCCTTTGTGTCAGATATGACCGGCCGTCAGGTGGGGCGAGGAGAGCTTCTGGAGCCGTCATACTGGGTGCGGCACGTTCGCCAGACCGTCGAGTTCGCCGCGGGGCTTCACTCGTTGGGCGATCTCCATGCCACGGCGTTCGTAGAGATCGGACCGCACCCGACGCTCACGGGCTTCGGGCGGCAGATCCTCCCTGCGGACGATCTGCTCTGGCTGCCGTCACTCCGACGCGGGGCCAGCGATTGGCAGACGCTGCTCGACAGTCTCGGCGCGCTGTACGTCCATGGCGCCGACGTCGATTGGGTTGGGTTTGATCGCGACCACACGCGGATGCGGTGCGCTCTGCCGACCTCCCCGTTTGAGCGACAGCGCTACTGGCTGCCCACGGACACCGCGCGCCGGCGCTCGCAGGTGTCATTTCAGGTGGCAGACGGGCAGCCACGGCTGTTGGGCGCACGGCGTGCATCGCCGCTCGTTCGCGAGCGTTTCTTCGAGACGACTGTCAGCACCTCGTCGCCGGCGTTCCTGAACGATCATCGGCTGTTCGGCGTCGCGGTGTTCCCAGGCTCTGGGTACATGGAGATGGCGCTGCAAGCGGCGGCGACACTCAGTCTGACGGATGGCTGCGTCGAGGGGCTCAGCATTCAGCAGCCCCTTATGCTCCCAGACGACGAGGAACGGAGACTGCAGGTCGTTCTCACGCCAGAGGCGGCCGATGTCGCTTCCTTCAAGATCATCAGCTTGTCTCACCAGGACGACGATCCGGCGAACGAACCTTCGGCGTGGACACTGCACGCGAGCGGAACCGCCCGCAGGATGAGCCGGCAAGGCGCACCAGCCGCGGAGGACGACACGCTCGCACGCTTGCTCGACCGCCTGACGGAGGAGCTGTCCGTCGCGGACTACTATCAGCAGCTTGCGGAGCTTGGTCTTGAGTACGGAGAGAGCTTTCGCGGAATCACCGCGCTCCGCCGAGGGACACGCGAGTCTCTGGGGCGAGTTGCGCTGCCAGCGGGCTTCCAGGCAGACCTCGCGGCGTATCGGCTCCATCCGTCGCTGCTCGACGCATGCTTCCAGGTGCTCGGCGCGGCGCTGCCCGGCGAGAACGATGCTGAGGCGCCAATCTATGTGCCGATTGGCCTGGATGCGCTCCAGGTACACCAGCCCGGCGTCGCGGATGTCTGGTGCCACGCGACCGTGGACGCCGACCCGTCAGCCGATGCGCCGATCCTGCGGGGCGAGCTGTGCCTGTACAACTCGCAGGGAGGGTGTGTCGCGGAGGTGCGCGGGCTTCAGCTCGGCCGAGCGAGCCGCGCGGCGCTCCGACTCACCGACAATACGCGGCTGACTGACCACACCTATGAGGTTGCATGGCGGTCGGCCCCGCTGCTGGAAAAGGCGGCGGGCATCGCGTCCGTTGAGGGTGCTGGGTCTGTTGATGGCGCCTGGCTCATCGTATCCGGCCGCGGTGGCCCCGGCGCCGACCTGGTGTCGCAGTTGATGGCGCGGGGAGACGCCTGCATCCTGGTGGATGCGTTCGCTGGTGATCTCGCGACTGAGAATACCGACGGCACGGCGCAGCCACGGGCAACGAGCGAGTTCGGCAGCCTGCGCGCCGGCATCGTCGAGCGGCTCAAGGCGGGCCCGACGGCGATCCGTGGGCTCATCTACGTGCCGGGCGCCGGCGCTCAGGATGGCCTCCAGCGGGCGGAGCGGGATCCCTCCGTTGCACTCTCGTGGCTCCTTGAACTGGTGCAGGCGGCCGCCAGCGAGAACATTCAGGCGCCGTTGTGGGTTGTCACTCGTGGCGCCCAGGCCGTCGTCGAGGACAGTGCACCCGCGTGTGCATCGCAGGCAGCGCTCTGGGGGATGACACGCGTCGTTGCTGCCGAGCATCCCTCGCTGCATCCACATCTTGTCGATCTCGATCCGGACGCGGCGGCCGACTGGGCCGCTCTGATTCTGGAGCTGGACGCTGTCGATCGCGAAACCCAGGTTGCCTGGCGTGGCGGGAAGCGATACGCGGCGCGGCTGGCCCGCGCAGTGGTCGGCGCTGATCGGCCTGCCGCGGCGTCACGCACGCCCGGCGAGCCGTACCGTCTGGAGATCCTGGCGCGCGGCACGTTGGACGGCATGCAGCTGGCGCCGCTGACACACCGTGCGCTGGAGCCGCACGAGGTCGAGATCGAAGTCGAAGTCACCGGCCTCAACTTTCGCGACGTGCTCAATGTCCTCGGTATGTACCCAGGCGATCCAGGGCCGCCGGGCCTGGAATGCACGGGCCGGGTGGTGGCTGTTGGCAAGGACGTCACCACGCTCGTTCCTGGCGATGCCGTGCTCGGGATTGCGCCCGAAGCGTTCAGCTCCTTCGTGGTGACGCCTGCGGAGCTGGTGACGCGTCGGCCAGCAAACCTCTCGCCTGAGGACGCGGCGACGATCCCAATTGCATACTTGACGGCGATGTACGGGCTGCAGGAGCTTGCCGGCCTCAAGGCTGGCGAGCGCGTGCTGATCCATTCCGCGGCCGGTGGCGTCGGTCAGGCGGCGGTGCGGCTCGCCCAGAAGCTGGGCGCCGAAGTGCATGCGACGGCCGGCAGCCCGGCTAAGCGCGAGTTCCTGCGCGCGATGGGCGTTACGCATGTCTACGACTCGCGGTCGCTTAACTTTGCCGACGAGATACGCGCGGCGACCGGCGGGCAGGGTGTCAACATCGTCCTGAACGCTCTTTCTGGGGAGTTCATTCCGAAGAGCCTCTCAACGCTGGCGCCCGGTGGCCGCTTCCTGGAGATCGGAAAGCGTGACGTCTGGACCGCTGAGCGGATGGCGGATGAGCGGCCGGATGTCGCGTACTACCTGTACGACCTCGGCGATGCGCTGGTATATCAGCCCGGTCTGATTGGCGAGATGCTGACCAGCCTGGTCGCCGACCTCGCGGACGGCACGCTGGCGCCGTTGCCGTATGACACCTTCTCGATGGACGACATGGAGGCGGGTTTCCGATTCATGGCGCAGGCCAGGCACATCGGCAAGGTGGTTCTGATCCACGCATTCGCACCTGCTGACGCCGAGATACCAGCGACGCCGCGCTTCCGCGAGGACGGGACGTATCTGATCACCGGCGGGCTCGGCGCCCTGGGCTTGCAGCTTGCGACCTGGGTCGTGGAGCAGGGCGCACGACACCTTGTGCTGACCGGCCGGCGGGCGCCCGCTGAGGACGCGCAGCAGACGATCGGTCGGCTCACCACTGCCGGCGCTTCCGTGTTGACGCGTCAGGTTGACGTGGCCGTCCCCGAGGAGATGGACCGCCTCTTTGCAGAGCTGCGGTATTCCCATCCCCCACTTCGCGGGATCTTCCATGCCGCGGGGCTGATCGACGATGGCCTGCTGTTGCAGCAAGACGCTGAGCGCTTCGCGGCAGTACTGCGGCCCAAGGTGGCGGGAAGCCAGGCGCTTCATGCGCTGAGCGCCGACGCTTCCCTTGACTACTTCGTCCTGTTCTCGTCAGCGTCGGCGGTCTTCGGATCTCCTGGCCAGGGCGCCTACGCGGCCGGCAATGCGTACCTCGATGCGCTGGCGCATGCCCGACGCGCCGCCGGGCTTCCTGCGCTCAGCATCAACTGGGGCGCGTGGGGGCAGTCTGGTATGGCGGCCCGCATGGACACGCGGCAGCAGACGCGTCTGACGGGTCGGGGCATCTCCCTGATCGAGCCAGAGCAAGGTCTCTCGGCGCTCGGTGAGATGTTGCGGGGCGCGCCGGCGCAGGTCGTCGTCATTCCGGTGGACTGGCCTCGGTTCCTGAAGCAGTATCCGCCCGGGAGCGCGCCACCGCTGTTCGCCGACGTGGCTCGCACGGCGACCGGCGCAGGCAGCGGCGACAGTCGGGCTGTCGATCCCGCCGAGCGTCTTCGTGCGTTCAGGGAGGCATCCGACGAGCAGCGGACTGCCCTCCTCACCGAAACCGTCTCGCGGCATCTGTGCGCGGTGCTCGGGCTGAGCGACACGTCAGCCATCGATCCAGGCCGCTCGCTCAGCGACTACGGCCTCGACTCGCTGATGGCGGTCGAGCTGCGGAACCGCCTCGAGGCAGAGTTTGGCAGTGCGCCGCCTCTCAGCGACTTCCTTGCCGGTCCGACGTCACGTGACCTCGTGGTCGTCTTGCGTGAACAACTGGAGGAGCGCGGCGACGGCGGGGAGGTTGACCAACCGATTGACGCCGACGCGGAGGCGCTCCGCCTTCTGGCCGAGATCGATCGTTTGTCCGACGATGAGGTCAATTCGCTCCTCAACACCATGCTGACGGAAGCGAAGATGACGCCATGAGCCCTCAGCAGGACTCCGCCAGCGATCTCACCATGATTGAGCGCCGAGCTCTGCTCGCGAAGCTGCTGCGGGAGCGGGTAGACACGCCAGCCTACCCGCTGTCCTACGGCCAGCGGGCGCTCTGGTTCATCCACCAGTCCGATCCGATGAGCGCCGCGTACAACGTGGCCTACGCGGTACGGATTGAAGGCACCGTCGCGGGGCCGGCGCTGGAGCAAGCCGTTCGGCAGCTTGTTGACCGGCACGCCGTGCTCCGATCCACCGTCCAGATTCGCGATGGTCAGCCGCTCCAGCAGGTCCACACTGAGATGTCTATCCCGCTCTGTGTGGAGGATGGCGCCTGGAGTGATGAGGAGCTGCTCGCACGCATACGCGAGCTGCACGCTGTGCCGTTCGGTCTGGCGGAAGGCCCGCTGCTGCGCGTCTATCTGCTGCGCCGTGCTGCGAGCGACGCGGTGCTCCTGTTCGTCGCGCATCACATTGCGATCGACGCCTGGTCGCTCGGCATCCTTATGGACGAGTTCAGCAGCCTGTACCGGTGTGCTCTGGACGGCGACCAGGCGTCCCTGCCTGTGCCTCGCAAGTACGCGGACTTTGTGCATTGGCAGGCCACAACGTTGAGCGGGCCGCGCGGCGCCGAGCTGTCGGCGTACTGGCTTGCGCGGCTGGCGGGAGATCTTCCACGCCTGGACCTGCCGCTTGACCATGCGCGGCCGGCCGTGCGCAAGTCCGTTGGAGCAACCGAGTTTCTCTCACTCGACGGGGCCGTGACCGGGCGGCTGCGAGAGGTGGCCCGAGGCGCGCACGTCACGGTCTATTCGCTGATGCTTGCCGCGTTCCACGCATTGCTCTACCGCTACAGTGGTCAGACTGATCTGCTGGTGCTTGCGCCGATGGCTGGCCGTGGCCGTTCGGAGTTTGAGCGCACCGTCGGCTACTTCGTGAGTCCGAGTGTGCTCAGAACGCCTTGTTCAGGCGATCAATCGTTTCGTCAGTTGCTTCAGGATACGCATGACACCGTCCTCGGGGCGCTCGAGCATCAGGACTTTCCGTTCCCGCTCCTCGTCGAGCGGCTGAATCCACCACGGGATGCGCGTCGCTCGCTCATCGCCGACGTGATGTTCAACATGCTCTCGCTCAGCCGGGTGTCCGCGCGGAACTCGACAGGCGCATCTGCGTCGGCCCAGGATCTGCCAGCGAACGGCTTCCGCCTGACGCCGTTTCCTGTGCCGCAGGACGAGGGCCTGCTCGACCTCGCGCTGGATGTCATCGATGTCGGTGAGACGTTTGTCTGTGCGCTCCGGTACGCGACGGACCTGTTCGACCGTGAGACGGCCGTCCAGATGCTGGCACACTACCAGGTGCTGCTTCAGGGCATCGTTCTGGACCTGGAGTGTCCGGTCGCGGCATTGCCGCTGCTCACGGACTCGGAGCAACAGAAGATCCTCCGCACCTGGAACGCCACCGACGCCCCGTACCCGAAGGATCAGACCATCCACGGACTGGTCGACGCGCAGGTGCGGCGCACACCGGACGCGGTCGCGGTGCTCTGCGGTGACATCCAGCTCACGTATCGGGAGCTACAAGCTCGGGCCGAGGTACTTGCTCGGGCGCTCAGGCGGCGCGGCGTTGGTCCAAGCGTCCTGGTCGGCCTGAGCGTGCAGCGCACGGAAGCGCTGGTGGTCGGACTCCTGGGCATCTTGAAGGCCGGCGGCGCATACCTCCCGCTCGATCCGGCGTATCCGGCCGAGCGCCTTGGGCTGATGCTTGAAGATGCTGGCGTCGCCGTCATCGTGACCGATGCTGAGACCGCCCCCAGCCTGCCAGTCTCATCGGACCGGACGCTGCTGCTCCACGGGCCTGGCGATGGGGAGGCCGAGGAATCGACGGAGTCGGGCCGGCCCGACGGAGCGCGTTCGACGGACCCCGGTGCCGATGACCTTGCCTATGTGATCTACACGTCCGGCTCGACCGGGCGGCCGAAGGGTGTGATGATCCCGCACCGAGCGGCTGTCAACTTCCTGACGTCGCTCGACTCGGCACTGCCTCACGCTACCACGGATGTGGTCTGCGCGGTGACCAGCGTCTCGTTCGATATCGCTCTGCTCGAACTCTTCTGGCCACTCATCCGTGGCGCCCGCACCGTCGTGGTGTCAGATCCGATGGTGCGCCGAGCCGGGCGACAGAACGCCGGCGACAGCCGACGTCAGGACCGTTCGTTGACCCGGGCCCTCCGCGACGGCGCCAACATTCTTCAGTGTACGCCGTCCCTGCTCCGCTTCATCTTGGAGGACGAAGAGCGTGCGCAGAGCCTGCAGCGCCTCCAGTTGCTCTTGCTGGGGGGTGAGCCGGTCACCGAGCTGCTCGTTCGCGACGTCACGACGTTCACGTCTGCGCGCATCTTCAACATGTACGGACCGACAGAGACGACCGTCTGGTCCGCGGTTCGTGAGGTTGAGGACGCGGCGACCGCCAGCTTGATCGGGGCGCCGCTTGCGAACGAGCAGTTGTACATCGTCGATCCTGCCGGGCAGCCGGTCCCCGTGGGCGTGGCCGGCGAGCTCCTGGTCGGAGGCGATGGCCTCGCACGCGGCTACCTCGATCGCCCGAACCTGACGGCTGAGCGCTTTGTTCCCGACCGCCTCAGCGGCCGTGAGGGTGCGTCCCTCTATCGGACGGGAGACCTGGCGCGATATCGTGCCGATGGAACCGTCGAGCTTTTGGGGCGCCTTGACCGTCAGGTGAAGCTCCGTGGGTACCGCATTGAGCTGCCTGAGATCGAGGCGGCGCTGTTGCGCCACGATGGGCTGAAGCAGGCGGCGGTCATCGTTCGTGAGGACACCCCCGGTGACGCCCGGCTGGTCGCGTATGTCGTCGCGTCTGGCGCGCCTGACCCGTCGCCGCCGGCGTTGCGCCGGTTCCTCAAAGGGCAGCTGCCCGAGTATATGACGCCCAGCGTTTTCGTCAGGCTGGATGCCCTCCCGCTCACGCCGAATGGAAAGCTCGACACCCGGAGTCTGCCCGTCCCCAATCTCGGCAGCCTGGGCGTGGATCGGCCGGTGGTTCGCCTACGGACGCCGCTTGAGGAGCGCCTTGCGCCGATCCTGGAGCGGGCGCTCGGTGTCCCCCGTGTTGATCCCGACGATTCGTTCGTCGATCTGGGCGGACACTCGCTGCTGGCGGCACAGGTGGCAGCCGCCATCAAGCAACAGCTCGGTGTCGAGCTGAACCCGACGCTCGTACTCATGCAATCGCTGGCACAACTCGCCGACTCGTGTGGCGGCCTGCTGCCGGACCATGAGGGCGAGTCCACGCCGCTGCCTGCGCGGACATCAACTCGTGACGAGGAGTCGGCGGGGACCACGGAGGTGATGGCGCCTCGGGCCGCGCTGCGTTCACGTCTGTTCGGCGCGGCACGACGGCTTCTTCCCGGCGGATCTGGCTAAGCCCTCCGCATTCATGCAGGGATGTCGAAGCCGCAGCCAGATGAAGAACTGCCAGAGGAGCGCCACAGCCAATGACTGATCTCGATCTGACACGCATCGGCTCGACATCGCATCCGGGCGATACCGAGTACTTCTTCTTCGGTGCGCCGGGCCAGGAGCTTTTCGGCAGCTATCATCCGCCGCGCTCGGACCGAACTCGAGATTCCGCCGTGTTGCTCTGCTATCCGTGGGGTAAGGAGTATCTGCCGTCGCACCGAGCCTTTCGGCAGCTTGCTGAGCTGCTGTCGGGACTCGGGTACCCCGTGCTGAGGTTCGACTACCGTGGCACTGGTGACTCGGCGGGGGACGGCGCGAGCGACGGCCTGTCAACCTGGATCGACGATATCGCCACGGCGCTGGATGAGCTTCGCGAACGAGCCATGCCTGAGCAGATCTGCCTGATCGGGCTGCGGCTCGGCGCCTCCCTGGCCATGCGAGCCAGCACCGAACATGATGATGTCAGCGGCCTGGTGCTCTGGCAACCGGTGCTTGACGGCGCCGAGTATCTCGCCGAGCTGCGAGAGCATCATCGCGCCATGCTCTGGCAGCATTTCCCATCCGTGCCAGACGCCGCGACCGGGGACGCCGTTCACGAGTTGTTGGGATTTCCGGTGTCTTCCGAACTGTTGCAGGATCTTCAGTCGTTCCGGCTCAGTTTGGCGCCAGCCTGGGCCAGTCCGCTGCTGATCGTCGACAATCTGCCTGAGTCTCGCCTGGACGCCTGGCAGCGGCAACGTGGCGACGATGGCCACGCTGTTGAGTATGCCGTGCTGCCCACGTTCACGATCTGGGGCGAGGACATCGATAAGGGGCTGGTGCCACGGCCCACGCTGGAGCGCATCGCGATGTGGCTGGAGGCCCAGTGTCCATAACAGAGCGCGTGGTCCGTTTTGGCCCTGGCGGGGCGCTCGTCGGCGTTGTGACGCACCCACCGGGCGCTGTGCAGCCGGGCTTTTCGCACGGCGTTCTCCTGCTGAGCGCCGGGCTCGTGCATCGGGTAGGCCCCAACCGACTGTATGTCAGTCTGGCGCGTGATCTCGCGGCGATGGGGTTGCCAGTGCTGCGCTTCGACTTTGCAGGTCTGGGGGACAGCGCGCGGCGCGACGAGCAGATGGCGCTTGAGAGCAGTGTGCTCGCCGACGTGGATGATGCGCTCGCCTTCATGCGGATGTCTCTCGGCGTGGATTCCTGCACGCTCGTCGGGCACTGTTCGGGAGCGTTCCTCGCCTGTTACGTTGCGCAGCAGGCTGCACAGGTTCGACAGGTGATCGCGCTGAACTATACGTCGCCGCTCGCGCCTGACTGGACGTCTGTGGACCGCGAGGAGAAAGCAGCACGGCTGTACTTTCGATACTACCTGGACGGAGCAATGAAAAGCCGTGAGAAGTGGCGCCGCTTTCTTTCCGGACAGGTTTCGTATCGCCGTATCTCCAGCAACCTGATACGCGGCATCCTACGTGGGGCTGCGCAAGCTGCGACGTTCAGGCTGAGGGCGGGCATCGCGGCTCGTCTTGGGCGGTCCGCACCGCTCACATCGTCGCAGGCCGCGGAGGCCAGCCCCCACGAGTCGCTCGATCTCGAGCGGCTGCTGGCGCGTGGTGTCGGCGTCTCCTTCGTCTTCTCCGAGCAGAATCCAGGGCGGGCGTACGTCAGTGCGAAGACGGCAGGACGCTTTGACGCGCTCGTTCGCGCGGGGCGTGTCGGCCTCCGCACGATTCCCGAGTCCGATCATGGTTTCAGCTCGCTGGCGGCGCAGCGCATTGTGCGTGATGCGGTGCGGCAGCTCGTGACCGAAGCGCGGACGCCTGCCTCTCCACAGTCGATGGCCTCAGCGCACTATGCGATTGGGTAGGGTGCTTCCCATGCTGTTTCTCGCGGTTGGAGCGACGATGCTGTTGCTCGGGAGCCAGTGGGGGAGCATACCCCTGCCCATCCCCGGCCGCGCACACCTCGCGGCGGGGGCAGACACTGCATCCGTCCGACCCACCGCCCTGCGAGCGGCGTCGGCTGCTTGCCGACCGGTCGGGCCGGATGTCGGGTTCGGCGTGCTCGGCGACAGCAACTCGGACGAGTACCGTGCTGACGACGCGCGCGGCGGCCCCTTCGCCTCGACCACGCTGAACTGGGTTGAGCAGCTTGTGCAACGACGGGGCCTGAACTTCGGGCCGTGGGGCGTCTGGGGTGAACCTCGACGGACGGGGTACGCATACAACTGGTCGCGCTCTGGCGCCACGACGGACGATATGATCCGCGGCGGACAGCACACCGGACTCGCCCAACAGATTGCCGCCGGACACGTTCAGTACGTGATCGTCCAGATCGGCGTGAACGATTTCCAGCTCTGGAGCGGTGGCTACGCTCGGGTTTACCATGGAACGCTGAGCGGCGCGGCGTTGGATGCCAGGCTTGACCGCATCGTCGAGAACTTCACCGTCGCGCTGGATACGGTGCTGGCCGCAGGCGACATCCATGTACTGGTGACCAGCATCCCAGATATGGGGCAAAGTCCCGAGGTGATTGCGTCCCACCCAGTTGCGAGCCAGCGACGTCTTGTCACCCAGGCAATCGACCGCGTGAATAGCCGTCTCGCCGGCCTGGCCGCGGACCGGACGGTACCGCTGGTGGACATGAATCGCTTTGGGCAGTCGTTGCTTCAGCAGGCTGACGGCACGTACCAGCTGCTGGTCGGAGGCGTTGCCGTTGACGCACTAACGTCGGGCAACGATCCCCGGCACTTCCGCCTTCAGGATGGCGCCGGCCATCCTGGGACGATCGCCAGCAGCATGATGGCGAATGAACTGGTTGTTCGCCCACTGCGTGAGCACTTCGGTGTGTGCATCGAGCCGTTTTCCGAGCAGGAGATGCTGGACATCGCCGGGCTTGGCGCCGGTCGCTGACCTGACGGCGCTGGCGAGCGCCCACACCGGCTTGCGAACCCAGATGTCTGGGACAGCGGTCGCGCGCGAGCCTGCCAGGCCCGTGCGCACTCCTCCAGCAGCAGATAGAACCCCGACGTGCCGGCCGGCTACGAGATCATCGGAAGCAGCAGTTGCGGCCCGACGCGCCGCGGGAGCGGATCCGCAGGCAGCGGCTCGGCCGCCGAGCTGAGGCCAGCCTTCCGCATCGAGCGCTCCGCGAAGCCGTAGCGCTCGCGGATCCGCTCGACGCGTGCATCCAGCGCCTGCTGGTACGCCTGGGGCGCCTCGCGGCCCGGGTAGGCGCGCTCGTAGCGAGGCAGCAGATCCGGGTGCTCGCGGTCCACGAACCCGAGGTACTGCTCCTTGACGACGGGCGCAAGCCGCAAGGTGCTGGTGCCGCCGTGCCGAGCGGGTTGGCACAGTCGGCCAGTGGGGGCGCCCTGAGTTCAATAGAGCCGAGATTCTGACACCCGACCGCCTACGATGCAGGAGCCACAGTGACCTCATCAACTATCTCGTCTACGGGCAGTCCTGCCGCCTGCACCGCCTTCAGAACGGCCGCCCAATCCGGCTCTGGTACCGGGATGCCCTGGCTTGACCGGCCTGCCGCCGTGCGGGCGCCGCGCATCCCGGGGGACAGCACCTCTTCGAAGCCTGGCAGTGGCCGTGCTGCCTGGATGTATTCGATCTGGCGGTCGGCCAGGCGCTCGAACACCTCACGCGACGCGAAATGCTCCGGGTCGATGGCGAGGTAGAAGACCGACTGCCCCCGAACATCGGGATCAGAGTTCTCGTGGGTAACCTCGCCGCCGACCGTTGTGCCCCCCAGCATGCCAGTCAGCACATGTACCAACAGCGCAATGCCTGACCCTTTGTGCCCACCAAATGCCAGCATCGCCCCATCGCCCGACCGCATCGGGTCTGTGATCCAGGCGCCATCGGCGTCGACGATCCAGCCCTCGGGCAACTGCTCCTGTCGACGACGAGCGCTGGCCAGTTTGCCGGACGCCGCCACGCTCGTGGCGATGTCTAGGAGGAGCGTCGGTGCGGATGCCGCAGGCGCAGCGTAGGCAAACGGGTTCGTGCCGAATACCGGCGTGCTGCTCCCGTAGGGGGCCACATTCGGCGACGTGTTGGCCGCCACCATGCCGATCAGTCCCTGCCGAGCAGCCAGATCCGCGAAGTAGCCGAGCATGCCGAGCGGGCCACCGTTGATCGTGACAACCGCTCCGACGCCCTGCTCGCGTGCCTTCTTCACCGCGACCTGCATCGCCTCGTAGCCGAGCATCGGCCCGGCCTGTCCGTTTGCCTTGAGCAAGGCTGACCCGCCGCTCTCGCGGACCACCACGTGGCGAGCACCTGGCGTTGTCTTCCCCTCCTGAAGGCTCTTGAGCATGCGGGGGACGATGTAGACGATTCCATGCGTCTCGGTGCCACGCAGGTTTGCGAACACTGCCGCCTCGGCGCAGTGCCGAGCCTCGTCGGCCTGCAGCCCAGCACGGGTCAGGACCGTCTCGATAAATGCGCCGAGTCGCTCGGCAGTGAACGTGGGCACGGGCATCCTCCTCCTGTGTGGCTCTGTAGACGGTGGGTTAGCGCCAGATTCGCTCGGTGCCGCCACGCAACGGCGTGGCTCGCGCCGCCCGAGCCTCGGATTCGAGCAGCACGTCGAGCTTGAGGTCGGTGCCTAGGCCCGGTGCCGTCGGCAGCTCGAACGACCCGTTCTCGAACTTCAGCGGCACAGTACAGATGGCATCCCGCATGCTCCGCTCCTCCTCCATCTGTTCGAGGATGAAGAAGTTCGGAATCGCGGCAGCCAGGTTGAGAGCCGCGAGCGTGCCGATGGGACCCGCCGAGTTATGGGGCGCCACGCTGATGTAGTAGGTGTCCGCCATGGAGCAAATGCGCTTGACCTCGGTGATGCCCGAGCAGTGGGTCAGGTCCGGCTGAATGATCCGGCAACCCTGCCCTTCGAGTAACTCGCGGTATTCCCACCGCGTGACGAGACGCTCGCCGGTGGCGATGGGGACGGGAAGCGTGTGCTGGAGTTCGACCATCGCCTTCGCGTTCTCGCAGGGGATTGGCTCCTCAAACCAGCCAGGACGGTATGGCAGAAACGCCTGGGCCGCGATTGGGGCCGTTCGCAGTGAGAGTTTCTCGCCGCACTCGACAAAGATATCCATCTCCGGACCAGCTTCATCGCGCGCGACCTCCATCAACTGCCGCGCCTTCTCGATGGCGGCGTTCTCATTCTCGCGGAGGCTCCGCTGATCGAACGGACTCCACTTGAAGGCATCGAAGCCGCGCCGCTTGACCTCGCGGACCTGCTCGCGCACCTTCTCAGGGGTATCCGCGCCGATGAGCCAGTGGCTGGCGTATGCACGGATGCGATCCCGGTATGGCCCACCCAGCAGCCGGTATGACGGCACGCCGAGGCGCTTGCCTTCAAGATCCCAGAGGGCGATGTCGAGCGCGGCCTGGGCCGTCGTCTGGATCGCACCGCCCCGCCAGCGCCAGGCGTGGTACATCCGGAGCCAGTGACGCTCGACGCCGCCGGGATCCTCCCCGATCAGGACCGCTCCCAGTTCGTGGACGGCGCTCTCGACCGCCTTGACGGCGCCCGCGAGCGAGGCCTCGCCCCAGCCGTACAGGCCATCGTCAGTCGAAACTTTGACGAAGACCCAGTTCTTCCACTCACCCCAGAAGGTGAGTGTCTCGATGCGGTCAACTTTCATGACTATCCTCCTCCGCGTCGCTGCGGTCGGTTGCCAAGCAGCGTGGGAGCCCTCGTTGGCCGGCACTGGCTCGCCGGCACGCTCCTGGGAATAACGTCCGCCGTGGACGATAATCGTAGGGCCGCTGTGGGGGGCGTTCTGTCGGCCGGCCGACAAACGCCGGTGGCACAGGAGACGCAGCACCAGGGAGGGACGGCGTGAACGCCACGAGGGCGCTACGTCCGGTGAGGGACAGCCTTGTCCGGCCCGTCGAGGTGTGGCGACAGGTCGCCTACGAGAGCTTCGCCGAATTTGGGCAGCTACGCCCGTATCGACGCAACGCGTTTATCTTCCTTCAGGGCGAGCAGCCCACGGCCGCCTACGCCGTCAAGTCCGGCCGTGTCGAGCTGCTGAGCATCTCGGAGTCTGGGCGCGAGATCGGACACTCGATCCGTCATCCACACGAGGTGTTCGGCATCGCGGAGATCCTGCTCGGGCACGAGCGGGCGCGAAGCATGCGCGCCCTCGACGATATCGAGCTGTGGGTGGTCCCAAGAGATGTGCTGTTCACGCTCATCGTCGACCGGCCCGAGATCACGCTGGCCCTGCTCAACAGCGCGCTCCATCGGGGCATTGAGCAGCAGACGATGAAGACGAGCCTCATCGGGACCTCGGCTCGGCGACGGGTGGCGGCGTCGCTGGTCTATCTGGCGCGGCGCAGCGGAGCGGCGCTGGACCATGCAACGTCCATCGACATTCGGGTGACGCACGAGCAGTTGAGCCGCCTCTGCGGCATGACGAGGCAGACGGTTACCAGTGAGCTTGACCGTCTGGAATCTGAGGGATTCCTGGCCCTCAGGTCACGGGCCATCGTCATTCAGGAGTGGGTCGGCTTGCAGGAGTGCGCCGAGCTCCGCCCGTGATCGCCTGAGCCTCCGGGGCGGCGCCGCCAGGAGGCATCCAGCGGGTCGGCAGGCGCTAATTCGACGTATCCGCGTGTTTGTCGGCGCGACGACAAACGGACGCTGACCGGTACCCGTATGCTGGGCTGGTCGCTGGGGCCACGACGAGCCTCGGCTGTGGTCAAGGAGCCACTACGTCCGTATGACTGCCTACATTGCTCGGCGCCTCGTGCACTCGGTGTTTGTGCTGCTGGGGCTGGCAATCGTCATCTTCGTGGTGACGCGCACCGTCGGCGATCCCGCGCGACTGATGCTCCCCATTGAGGCCACCGAGGAGCAGTACCAGAGCCTGCGGGCTGAGCTTGGCCTGGACAACCCGCTGTACGTGCAGTTCCTGGGCTTCGCCGGAGACCTCGTGCGCGGCGACTTTGGTCTCTCGATCTGGCAGCGGGTGCCAGCCCGACAACTGGTGCTGGAGCGGATTCCGGCCACGCTGCTCCTGGCCGTCTCAGTGATTGGCTTCTCGCTGGTTGTGGCGGTGCCGATGGGCGCGATGTCGGCGTTTAGCCCGCGCTCGTTCGTCGACCGGCTGACCACGACGCTGGCCATCGTCGGCGTCTCGATGCCGACTTTCTGGCTCGCGCTGATGTTGATCATTCTGTTTGCCGTCCAGCTTGGATGGTTCAAGACGTCTGGCTACGGCGGCGTGGAGTATCTCGTCCTGCCAGTCCTGGCCCTGGCCGTCAACCACATCGGCCGGATCGCCCAGGTGGTGCGGTCCTGCATGCTGGACGAATTGAGCAAGGCGTACGTGGTGACGGCGCGCTCAAAGGGCCTGCCGGAGCGGATCACCGTCTATCGTCACGTGTTGCGCAACGCGGCCATCCCGGTCATCACGCTCGCCGGCGACGAGATCGCGGGCCTCGTCAACGGGTCCGTCGTGATCGAGGTGATCTTCGGCTGGCCAGGGATCGGATTGCTGGCGATCAGCGCCATCGAGCGTCGGGACTTCCCGCTGATTCAGGCCGACGTCTTGATCGTGGCCACGCTGGTCGTGGCGATCAATCTGGCAGTCGACCTGACGTACGCCTACCTCGACCCGCGCATTCGGTACAAGTGATGGAGGCTGCGCGACGATGAATCCGACAGCCGAGATCCTGACTGAGCCGTCCTCAGCCCCGCGCCTCGAAGGCGCCAGTCTGGCCGCTCGGCTGTCCGTGTTGCTCCGCGCGCTCGTCCGTGAGCCGATCAGCCTCCTGGCAGCCGTCTTTCTCATCGTCCTCCTGGCCATGTGCGCCAGCGCCGACCTGCTGGTGTCCGTCTGCGTCCTCCCTGCACCCAACGCCCAGAGTCTGCTTCTGCGTAACTCGGCGCCCGGCTTTGCGCGGGATGGATCGTTCCACCTGCTCGGCACCGATCAACTGGGACGTGACGTGCTGTCTCGCGTGCTGGTTGGCGCGCGGGTGTCGCTGAGCGTCGGGCTGGCCACGGTGATCTGCTCAGGTCTGATTGGCGTCACAGTCGGGCTGGTTGCCGGCTTCTATCGCGGGAAGGTCGACGATCTGCTGATGCGCCTCGTCGACATTCAGATGGGGTTCCCGTCGCTGCTGCTCGCGCTGATCGTGCTCTACACGGCCGGGCCGGGCTTCCAGAACCTGATCATCGTCCTGGCCCTGACGCGGTGGATGGTCATGGCCCGGGTGACGCGGGCGATGGCGCTGTCGGTCCGAGAGTCGCCGTACATCGAAGCGGCACGGGTCGTCGGCGCGAGCGACGGGCGGCTGATGCTGCGACATATGCTGCCCAACCTTCTCTCGCCGATCCTGGTGCTGGGCACGCTGGAGTTTGCTCGCGCGATGCTCTCGGAAGCGGCCCTCAGCTTCCTGGGCGTCGGCATCCAGCCGCCAGAATCGTCCTGGGGCTTGATGCTCTCTCAGGGCCGTGAGTACATCACGACGGCCTGGTGGCTCGTCGGCTTTCCGGGCTTCGCCATCTTCCTCACGACGCTCTCGGTGAACCTGCTCTCGACGTGGCTGCGTGCCGTCAGCGATCCCGTCCAGCGATGGCGCTGGCTGAACGTCTGAACGCCGCGCTGGCCACGCCAGCCCCGACAGGAACCGTCAACTCACGGCAGACCTCCTCGTCAGAGTTGTCGGCCGGCCGACAGAAATCGTCCCCGACCCCCCCTATGCTCACGGCAGGAACCGAAACCTCGCTTCAAGGGAGAGGCAAGATGCGACTGTTCTCGCCGCGCGCTCGACGCGTTGTTCTTGCGGCGCTGGTCGCGACAATGGTGACCGGCTGCGCTCAGCCCACACCACCCGCCGCAACAACGGCGCCCGCGAAACCCGCCGAGGCGGTCTCGCCGGCCAGGCCGACCGAGGTGGCGAAGTCTGCCGAGGCCGCGAAACCCGCCGAGGCGGCGAAGCCCACGGTGGCTCCCGCCGCCGCGAAGCCAGCCGAAGCGGCCAAGCCAGCAGCCGCCCCGAGGGGCCAACTGGTCATCGCCGTCGAAGGCGAGCCTGAGAACGGCTTGATGCCGAAGATGGGCTGCTCCCTCCTTGCCGACTTCACCGTCCGCAACATCTACGAATCGTTGACCAGTATCGACAACGACGGCAAGATCGTCGGGCTACTCGCTGAGAGCTGGCAACAGACCAGCCCCACGACCTGGCGCTTCAAACTTCGGCAGGGGATCAAGTTCCAGAACGGTGAGCCGATGAATGCCGACTCGGTGGTGGAGACCGTCGACCATGAGCTGAACCCGTCGACGCGTACGAACCGCTGCAACGGCGACTATTCGACGCTCGGCTTTCCGGCCACGAAGGTGGATGACTACACCGTCGATCTCACGACCACTGCTCCGGACCCGATCCTGCCGAATAAGCTCATCAAGTTCAAGATCGCGCCGGCGAAGTGGCTCAAGGAGACGTCGGAAGACAAGATGTCGGTGACGGCCGTCGGCACCGGCCCGTACTCCCTGAGTGACTGGCAGCGTGGCAGCTACATCACGCTCAAGGCCAACCCCGAGTACTGGGGCACGCCAAAGCCGACTATCGCCGAGGTCAAGATCATTCCCCGCAAGGAAGCTAGCGTCCGCGCTTCAATGGTCCAGGCTGGCGAGGCGCAACTGGCATTCTCGATCCCGACAGAGATGGCGAAGCAGATGCCGAAGTCGGTGGTCGAGAAGACCACCGAGATGGTCGGTATCCGCCTCAACACCGAGCACCCGGCGCTGAAGGACATCCGTGTTCGCCAGGCCATTGCGTACGCCATTGACACCAACATGCTGATGGAGGCGTTCTACCCGGGTTTCTCCACCAGCGCGAATGGTCAGATGGTGCGCGGCCAGTCGTTCGGCTCCAGCCCGACCCTCAAGCCGTATCCGGTTGATGCTGCAAAGGCGAAGCAACTGGTGCAGGAGGCCGGGGCAAGTGGCACGGCACTCGAACTGGTGATCCGTGAGGCGAACTTCGCCCGCATCTCGGAACTGGGCGAGGCGGTGGCGAACGCGGTGAGTGCGAGCACCGGCCTCAAGATGACGCCTCGGATCATGGAAGCCGGCCAGTGGCGGGAGACGCTGTTCGCAGTCAAGCCGGGCGAGAAGCGATCCGACACGTTCATGACGGCAGCGTCCAACCCGACGTTCGATTCATCGCGCGTGATGGACGCCTACTACGGCTGTGAAGGTCGCTTCTCCCACTTCTGCGACGAGGCATTCACCAAGAAGATGGCCCAGGCATCTGCTGCCAGTGGCGACGAGCGGCGGAAGTTGTACGAAGAGCTGTGGAAGACCGCCTACGACAACTACTGGGTGCTGCCGCTCTTCGGGCTGGACTACATTCACGGTGCGTCGGCGAAGCTCGTCTGGACGCCGCGAACCGACAACCTGTGGAAGTTCAACGAGATGCAGCTTCAGGACTGACTGTAGCGTCGCCGACGCTCACGTCGTGGTCCCGCTTGCCTGGCGCGAGCGGGACTGCCCCGTGTGTGCAGGAGGGGAGGGTGCCATGCGTCTCGCGATTGACGAGCGCTATCGAGAGGCGGTAGACGGACGCTTCGTCGGCCACGATATCGTGTTCGTGCGGACCGAGACGACCGCGGCTGATGTCTTGATCGACCAGATTCGGGATTGCGAGATCCTCCTGTCGGGTCGGTCTGGCCCGTACGTGCTCAGCCGCGAGATGATCGAGCAGCTTCCGAACCTCCAGTTGCTGGTCAAAGGTGGCTCCGGAGCGGACCATTTTGATGTCGAGGCGCTCAGCGATCACGGCATCCTGCTGACGCTGAATGTCGGGATGAATGCGTCGTCGGTCGCCGACCACATTCTGATGCTCACGTTACTCTGCCTGCGAAATGCGGCGCGCGACATCATCAACATGCGGATGGGCATCTGGGACCGTGTCGATCCGCCACGACCACCGTATGAACTGGCCGGCAAGACGGTTGGTATCATCGGGCTGGGGCACATCGGCCTGCACGTCGCGAAACGCGTGGCAGGCTTCGGCGCCCACTCCATCTCCTACCAGCGGACCTCCCGACCGGACGGCATGATTCTGGCGGGCATCCGCTCCGTGTCCCTTGACACCCTGCTCCGAGAGTCAGACATCGTGGTGCTGTGCGTGCCGCACACCAGGGACACCGACCGTATGATCGGCGAGCGTGAGCTGAGCCTGATGAAGCCAACGGCCATCCTGATCAATGCCGCCCGTGGGCGAGTCATCGACGAGTCGGCCCTCTACCGAGCGCTCGCCGAGCGTCGCATCCTGGCGGCCGGACTGGACACCTTCGAGGTCGAGCCGACTCCACCGGACAATCCGTTGCTCGCACTCGACAACGTCGTCGCGACGCCCCATGTGGCCGGTGGTTCTTTCGAGAGCGAGCAGTACAAGACCCCGTTGACGCTCGACAACATCGACCGTTTCCTGGCTGGCGAGCGCCCACACCGGCTTGCGAACCCAGATGTCTGGGACAGCGGTCGCGCGCGAGCCCGCCAGGCCCGTGCGCACTCCTCCAGCAGCAGATAGAACCCCGACGTGCCGGCCGGCTACGAGATCATCGGGAGCAGCAGTTGCGGCCCGACGCGCCGCGGGAGCGGGTCCGCAGGCAGCGGCTCGGCCGCCGAGCTGAGGCCAGCCTTCCGCATCGAGCGCTCCGCGAAGCCGTAGCGCTCGCGGATCCGTTCGACGCGCGCATCCAGCGCCTGCTGGTACGCCTGGGGCGCCTCGCGGCCCGGGTAGGCGCGCTCGTAGCGAGGCAGCAGATCCGGGTGCTCGCGGTCCACAAACCCGAGGTACTGTTCCTTGACGACGGGCGCAAGCCGCAAGGTGCTGGTGCCGAGAAAGGCCGCTCGGTGCTCGGCGGCCGCCTGCGCGACCGCCTCCAGCGAGGCCGACGAGTCCGTCAGCCCGGGCAGGATCGGCGCGAGCAGCACCCCCGCCGGCACGCCTGCCTCGTTGAGCCGCTGCATCACCGCGAGCCGCTTGAACGGGTTTGCCGTGCCCGGCTCGATGGTGCGCCAGAGGTCCAGATCGACGGTCGTGATGGTGAAGAAGATCCTGACCTTCGCCTGCCGGGCCAGCGGGGCCAGGATGTCCAGGTCGCGGAGGACCAGCGGCGACTTCGTCACCATGCCGAGCGGGTTGGCACAGTCGGCCAGGGTCTCCAGGCAGGCCCGCGTGACTCGGAAGCGCCCTTCGGCCGGCTGGTAGCAGTCCGTCACCGTCCCGAGCGACACCAGCTCGAACGACCACGACGGCCGCCGCAGCTCGCGCCGCAGCACCTCCGCGATGTTGGACTTGACCAGGATCCGGGTCTCGAACTCCCGCCCGGCATCACCGTGCCCCGCCAGTTGATAGTGCGAGCGGGCATAGCAGTACACACAGGCGTGCACGCACCCCGCGTACGGGTTCAACGACCATTTGAACGGCATCCCCTGGACGCGGTTGAGGGCCGATTTGCACTGGATCGGGACGTACTCGGGGCGAGGCATGCCTCCAGCATAGCACAGATGTTCTGAATGCGCGACACTGTTGGCGCTCTCGTGCGTGCGACATCCTCATGCGGATCGTCGGCGTGTCACAATGCCGTGCACGGTGAGCAAGGGGGCACAGGCGTGGCCGCGGCGGGGAGCAGCCTCGGCGACGGTCCCGAGCAAGCAGGCGACCGTGCGCTGCATCGGCGGCTGCTGCTCGCCGTCGCCCGCCGGCCCGCGTAGTACGATCCGACGAAGGCCTCGCTCCTCGGCTACCTGCACATGGCCACCCGGCGGGACGTGATGAACGCCGTCCAGAAGGAGCGGCGGCCGGTGGACTGAGCGAGCATACACTGGCGACGGGCAGGGGCTGGCGTGGGGAGCTGGCGGAGGGTGTGCCTGACGATGCCCCCGTCGATCCGATGCCGACGGCCGTGCCGCGGCCAGGGCGAAGCGGGCAGTTGACCTGTCAACCAAGTTAGACTAGACTAGAGTTGAATTCGGCGAGTGGTGGGTGCGGCGCCTCTGCTGCTCGCGTCGGGGGCCTTGCTCATGCCTGTGTCTCGCTCGCCCTCACCTCAACTCACGGTCGCGCTCTACGTCCTGGCCGCCCTGCTCTCGGTCGGCGTCGTCGCCGGGCACTGGCTCGGCCTGCTGCCCGTCCCGCTCGACGCCACCGAGCTGCTGGCCTTCGTCACGGGCGCCTGGACGGTCTGGCTGGCGGCCCGCAACAACGTCTGGAACTGGCCGATTGGCGTCGCCAACTCGGCCCTCTTCGTCGTCCTGTTCTTCGGCGCGCGCCTCTACTTCGATATGAGCCTGAACGTCTTCTACGTGCTCTCGGGCCTGTGGGGCTGGTGGGCCTGGACCTACGGCGGGGCCGGCCGCACCGAGAAGCCGATCGGCCACGTCGGCCCGCTCGAAGCGGTCGGCGTCCTGGCTGGCGGCGCGGCCCTGACCGCCCTGATGTGGCACGGCGGCATCCTGCTCGACAGCGCCGCGCCGGCCCTGGACGCCATCACCACCGGCATCAGCGTGGTGGCGCAGTGGCTGCTGATGCGTCGCTTCGTCGAGAACTGGTACGCCTGGATCGCCGCGGACATCATCTACGTGCCGATGTACGTCTCCCGTGAGTTGCCGCTGACCGCCGTCCTCTACGCCGTGTTCCTGCTGGTGTGCCTGCGCGGGCTGGTGGAGTGGCGCGCCATCATGCGGCGGCAGCAGTCCGCGCGTACGACTGTCATCCCGGCCCTGGCCGTCCGGGAGGCTGGCGCATGACGCGCTGGCAGCACGGCCTGATCGTCGGGAAGCTGCGCCCGCCGCACACGGGCCACAGCTACCTGATTCGCACCGCCCTGGAGCAGGTCGAGCGGCTGACGCTGGTGGTCTGCCGCCACGCCTCCGACACGATCCCGGTCGAGCTGCGGGCCGACTGGCTCCGCGAGCTGTTCCCGACGGTGGACGTCCGCATCTGGGACTCCGCCGACCACGACCCGCACGACTCGGCGCTCTGGGCGCGGCTGACGCGGGAGTGGCTGCCCGGCGCGCCGGACGTGGTCTTCACCTCCGAGAGCTACGGCGAGGCCTACGCGGGCTACCTCGGCTGCGATCACGTCTGCCTGGACCCCGACCGTACGACCGTCCCGATCTCGGCCTCGCAGATTCTGGCTCGGCCGCTGGCCCATCTCGACTACCTGGAGCCGCCGGTACGGGCCTATTTCGTGCCGCGCGTGGTGCTGGTCGGGGCGGAATCGACCGGCAAGACGACCCTGGCTCGAGCATTGGCCGCCCACTACCAGACGGCCTGGGTTCCCGAGTACGGCCGGCCCTACTGGGATGGCCTGCTGCCGTCGGCCGCCACGGCCTACAGCACCCAGGACTTCGTGCACATCGCGCGGACCCAGCAGGCGATGGAGGACATGCTCGCCCGACATGCCAACCGTGTCCTGATCTGCGACACCGACGCCTTCACCACCTGGCTCTGGCACGAGCTGTACATGGGCCAGGATGCGCCGGCCGTCCGGCAGATCGCCGAGCGCCACCGCCACGTCCTCCACATCCTGACGGGCGAGGAGATCGCCTGGGAGGATGATGGCACCCGCGATCAGCCGCACCGCCGCGCCTGGTTCCAGAGCCGTTTCCGCGAGGAGCTGACCCGCTCGCACCGACCGTTCGTCGAGGTGCATGGCCGCCCCGACGAGCGGCTGGCCGCCGCCACGGTCGCCATCGACCGCCTCCTGTCCGACGCCGACCCGGAGACGCCTCCTGGCTGCACGCCAACCCTGGAATAGAACACGCTGGCTGAGAATCATCGGTAGTTGCGTCCGGTAAGACCTCACTCCCAACCCGCTGCGCGGCGCACATATCGACTTCGCCGACATCATCTCCGACGCGGAGAGGGCAGCACACGGAGAACGGGTCAGCCTCCCACCCGTCCGTCGGGTGGGAGATCTGGAGCGCCGCGGTAATTCGTCACTCGTCGTCAAGCCCCGACCCGGGGAGCGCTACCGGTTCAGCTCCCGCGCGATCAGGTCCGCCGCGATCTCGACCGTCCGCCGGACCGGCCAGCTGCCGCCCAGCGGGCTCAACTCCCGCCCGATCATCTCAGGATCGCCGCCGTTCCGCATCTGGTAGAGGATCGCCGGCACCCGGTCCGCGTACCGCCCCACCTCGCGGAACGCCTTCCGTGGCTCGGTCGGCATCCAGCGGGCGGTCTGGGCCGCCATGTCGAGCGCCGACTGGGCCCGGGACCCGTGCGAACGCCCCAGCAGCGCGGCCTCGACCTCGGCGGTCGTGAAACGCGGCTGCTGCACCTTGCGCGCGGGCATCAGCGTGGCCGGGGCGTGGAGACGGTCGAGCAGGCCGCGCGGCCCGGCCAGGCTCGGGCGCAGCGCGGCGAGGCCGGCGCGTGGGAAGCTCGGCATCCCGCGCCCCTCCACCAGCGTCCCCAGCGGATCGAACAGCCCGCGCTGCCCGCCGATCAGCAGCAGCGCCACGATGCCGAAGATGCCCATGTTCATCAGCACCAGCAGGGCCGGGCTGATCTGGATCAGTGCGCCGGCGATCAGCGGGCTGGCCGCCCAGCCGAGCGTCGCCGCGCTCGACGTCAGGCTGACCATCTGGCCGCGCCGCTCCGGCGAGCAGCTTGCCGCTACCGCCGCGTAGGCGAGCGTCGGGCCGGCGCCAGCCAGCGCCGCCAGCAGCACCCGCAGCCCGATGAACTGCCAGTAGGTCGTCACGAAGAGCATCGGCGCCAGAATCAGGACGGCCAGTGCCGCCATGCCGGCCATCAGGGTCATCGCGGACCAGCGGCCGGTCAGCCGGCCGGCCACCGCTGCCGAGATCGTCGCGGCGAGGTATACCAGCGAGAGGCCGACGCCGAACACCATCGCGAAGTGCTCGTCCGCCACGCCCAGCCGCTCCAGCTCGATCGGGAAGAGGATCAGGAAGCTGCCCTCGATGAACTGGAGCAGGAAGGCGGCCGTCAGGGCCACTGCGATGCCGACGCCGAGCGCGCCGGCCGAGCGGGACTGCTCGCGGGTGGTCGGGCGCACGGGCGGCTCGACCAGGGCCGGCATGTCCGTGAACAGCACGTGGATCAGGCCGAGCGCCAGGACGAAGATCAGCGCGGCCAGGACGAACGCCTCGCGCATGCCGAGCATCGAGCCGAGCACGCCGCCCATCAGCGGGCCGAACATCGCGCCGGCGGTCTGCGCCGCCTGGAGCGTGCCGACCGCCGGGCCAAGCTCGCGCCGGGGGGTGGTTGCCGTGATCGCCGCCAGGGCCGCCACCGAGACGCCGCCGAGGCCGCCGACGACGGCCCGCAACGCCACCACATGCCACGCCGTCGAGGCCACCGCCATCAGCCCGATGCCGATGCCGATGCACACTACCGACCGCTCGAGCATCGCCTTGCGACCGAATCTGTCGCCGATCGCCGTCCAGATCGGGGCGGTCAGCGCCGTCATCAGGGGCGCGACGCTGATCGCCAGGCCCAGCCAGAGGCCGGCGCTGGCAGCATCACCGCCAGTGACCTCGCGGAGGAGGACCGGCAGGAACGGCATCACGACCATGAAGCCGACGGAGGCTAAGAACGAGACGACGCTGATGGCGATGAGATTACGGCGCCGCTCGGCTGCCGCTCCGGTCGCACCGCGCCCGAGCGAGAACGCCGAGACCATACGTACCATGAGGGGGAAGACCTACACCCGTAAAAGTTTGTGCCTGCAAAACAGGGCCGGTTCAACCTAGGAGCTGAACGCCCCTCTTCGCAGGCCTACGGGGTAAGCATTGGGCTCGGACGGAAGAGGCTGCCCTAGACGCTTGCGCGTCATTCGCCCTGGAGTCGGTTCCCCCGCCCCTTGCACATGCACATCATCGTCATGAGAAAGGGCTCGGCCGTAGCGGGTGGGTGGACCCGCCACAGGGAGTATAACGCGCGGATCGTCGAAAAAGTTCCGGCCGGATGGGGTTGTGATGCCGTCCTGCGCGACAGGCCGTCGATCCGGCGCGGCGCGGGCAGCCGTCACCAGCAGCTCTGGCTGCTCCAGACGGCCCGCCGCACGCTGCCGATCAGGTCTTCCAGCTCGAACGGCTTCGGCACGATCTCGCAGCCGAGGCTGGTCAGCTCCTGCCGGTAGATGCTGGTGAGGTCGTCCGCCCCCGAGCAGATGACGACCGGCGTGCGGCGCAACTGCCGGTCCGCTGCCAGCAGCCGCACCAGCTCCATGCCGCCAAGCCCCGGCAGCCTGAGGTCGAGGACGATGGCGTTTGGCGCGAGCACCCGCACCTGATCGAGCCCCAGCGGTATCCGCCGCAGCTGATGAACGTCGTACCCTTCGAGCGTGAGCAGGTCGCCGAGGAGATCGAGAATCTCGGGCTCGTCCTCAATGATCAGGACGCGGGCCACGCGCACCTCCAGTGAGCCGATCCGCGCAGACTCCAGCCGGAGCCTGCGCTAGTATCGGGCTACTGGATCGGTTCTGGCACGCGGACGATCACCAGCCTGGGCGCCTGCCCTTCGCGGACCACCTTGCCCCGCGAGTCGATGGCCGAGACGCCGAAGTCGTTGTCGTTGACGACGGCGAGGGTGGTCGGATCGATGAACGCCAGCCCCTCGAACTTGTCGGGGCTGAACCCGAGCCTGGCCAGATCCACCACCATCGACTTCTTCAAGTAGGCGACGCCGGCCTTCTTGAGATCGGACTCGCTGGCCTGCTCGACGGTCTTGCCGTCGATCTTGTCCTTGTCGGTAATGTCCGTCGCGCCCTCGATATCGACGAGGTAGACCTTCTTGTGGCTGCCGCCCTCGGCGCTGTCGCGCTCGCCGACCAGGAAGCGGGTCCGGCTCACGGCTGCGATATCACCGATCTTGATCTCGTCCTGGTCTTTTGCGCCAACTTCTGATGCCGACTGCGACTGGTAGATGTAGATGCCGGCCAGCTTCGGGTTGTCCCCGTCGGACGTATCGAAGACGGCCACCCGGATGTGGCGGGATGCTTCGCCGGCCTTCGCGTCAGGGTAGAGCAGCGGGCTCTGGAGCATCACGAAGAGGCGCGTGCCGTCTGGCGAGATCGAGATGCCCTCGAAGCCACGATTCGGCTTGCGCTTGCGGAAGGTCTCCGGCAGCAGCTCGCGCACGGCCACGCCGGGCATCGACAGCCCCAGCCCCTTCGGCGTGATCCGCATCAGCAGGGTGCCGTCCGCCGCCACGTGCACGATGCTCGGGCCGTACTCGTCGCCCAGCCAGAAGCTGCCGTCACGCGAATCGTAGGCGATGCCCTCGGTGTCCACGCCGTACGGGTCGGTGCCGTACGCCTCTTTGCCGTCCGGCGAGTACGCTTCCTCACCCGCGCCGTCGAAGGCCGGCAAGCCGGTGATATCCTGGGTCTTCGTCACCGGATCGGT
The DNA here is from genome assembly GCA_020850535.1 of Chloroflexota bacterium. NCBI lineage: Bacteria > Bacillati > Chloroflexota > Chloroflexota bacterium. The sequence continues at coordinate 6,744 of JADZEM010000063.1, read as the reverse complement.
GTAGCCGTTCGGCGTCTTGAGGGTGATCTGGTCCGCGACCTGGAGCTTGCCGCTCTCCAGCTTGAGCTTCAGGATGCGCGGCGTGTAGTGAGGCAGCGGGAAGGCGATCTCCTTCTTCCCGTCCACCTTGATCTCGCCGTTCGGGCCACGGTCGGTGGTGGTGAAGAAGACGGTCCCGCTCGGGTCGGGCGCGACCAGCCCCGAGAAGCCGCCGATCTTGAAGCCGTTCTGCAGCTCCGGGGCGTTCTCCAGCCGCACGTCCGTGGAGACCATCGCCGCCGTGACGGCCGGGCGGGTCGAGGGCGGCACGGCAGCGGCGGTCGAACCCTCGGCGGCCCCGCCGGAGCGCGCGTTGGCCGTGGTCCCGCCAGAGGCCGGCGCGCTGGCGGCCGAGGCGGCGCTCGCGGCCACTGACGGCTGCTGGCTCGCGGCGGGCGGCGGGGCCGCCGCCACCACGGTGCCGGCCGGGGCCGGATCGGGGTCCGGGACGGGCGCGAGTGCCAGCATCGCGTCGAGCCGCGCCGACATCTGGACGGCGTACCCGAGCGCCTGATCGAAGGACGTTGCGGCGGACGGACCGGAGAGGACCGCGCCGATCAGGTGGCGGCCGAAGCGGAAGACGTAGCCGTAGCCCGCGTTCGACGGGCCGCCGGCCGCTGTGCCGCTCGCCTCGAAGCCGATGGCCTCGTCGCCGAGCAGCGGCACGTCGCGGAGGGTCCAGCCGGCCGCCTGGAGGGCGTCGCGGGTCGCCACGAGCGCCTGGGCGCTGGCCTTGCCGGAGGCGGTGCGGGCGGCAGCCATCCGGATCTCGGCCGGCCCGGAGCCGGTGGCAGCGCTCTGGCGCAGGAAGACCGCGTCGTACGTGGCGGTGCCGTCGGGGCGCTCCTGCAGCGCCGTGCGGCCGGCGTCTGACGCGTAGCCGGGCAGCTCGCTGCCCTGCAGCACGATCGAGCGCAGGTCCGGCATCGGCCCCGCCGCGAACGTCGTCTCGGCCCGCCCAAGCGGGCTGCTGACCGTCCCGAGCACCAGCAGCAACGCCACCGCGAGCCGCCAGACCAGCGGCGCGCGCCGCGCCGCACCCCGTGCACCCACTCGTCTCGCCTGCTTCAATCCCGACCTCTCCGTGATTCGCCTGCCCTGCGCCGTCACGGTGCCCGCCGTGTGTCCTGGCGCCCCTGGTCTGTCTGCTTCCCACGATCTGCGCCCCTTCCCAGGAGGCAGAACGCTGCTGGAACCAGATAGCCCATCACCATACGGTAGCCGGTGGGCCGTGTCAACGTCATTCATGTCCAGACCCGGTCTTCTGATGGTTGTTGCTGGCGTCCCTGGCCCTGGCCGGCTGGACGTGTAGTACCATGCCGGCCGTGAGAACATATCTCCTGAAACGGTCCTTGTCCCTCGTTCCGACCCTGGTTGGCGTGACGATTCTGGTCTTTTTGATGGTGCGGATGATCCCTGGCAGCATCGTGGAGCAGATGCTCGGGGCGGAGGCCCGCGCCACCGAGGAGACGAAGGCGCAGATGCGCGCCTTCTTCGGGCTGGATCAGCCGCTGCACATCCAATATGCCCACTGGGCTGGCGGCATCGTGCAGGGCGACCTCGGCAAGAGCTGGCGGCTGGGCCTGCCGGTCTCGCAGCTGCTCGGGAACGGTCTCAGCGTGACGCTGCAACTGACGCTCGGGGCGCTGCTGATCGCGCTGATCGTCGGCATCCCGCTGGGCGTGCTGTCGGCGGTCAAGGAGAACACCCCGCTCGACCATGTCGCGCGGATCGCCAGCCTGTTCAGCCTCTCGATCCCGATCTTCTGGCAGGCGGCGATGCTGATCCTGGCGTTCTCGATGTGGTTCAACTGGGTGCCGCCCGTCGAGTACGCCTCGCCGCTCAAAGACCCGGTCGCCAATCTCAAGCAGATGATCCTGCCGTGCATCGTGCTGGGCACGGTCGTGGCGGCCCAGGTGATGCGGATGACCCGCTCCTCGCTGCTGGAGATCATGCGGCAGGACTACGTACGGACGGCCCGCGCCAAGGGGCTGGCCGAGCGGATCGTGGTGAGCCGCCACGCCTTCAAGAACTCGCTGATCCCGATCATCACCGTGATCGGCGTGCAGGTCGGCTACCTGCTCGGCGGCGCGGTGGTCACGGAAGAGGTCTTCACCCTGCCGGGCGTCGGCCGGCTGATGCTGAACGCGGTCTACCAGCGGGACTACCCGCTGATCCAGGGCGCGATCCTGTTCATCGCCGCGCTGTTCATGCTGAGCAACCTGCTGGTGGATCTGTGCTACGCCTATCTCGACCCGCGCATTCGGTACGACTGATGGCCGCCGATCACACGTTTCACCCCACCAGCGTTCACCCCCCCGAGGTGGCAGCATGGTGACGACGGCCTCCGCGGCAGCAGTGGCCGGGCCGGTCGGCCGCATGCAGCGCACCCGGCTCCAGCGGACGATTCGCATCATGACGCGCAATCGGCTGGTGCTGGCTGGCGCGATCATGGTCGTCGGCCTAATCGTGACGGCAGCGCTGGCTGGCCTGATCGCGCCGTACAGCCCCATCGCCAACAACGTCCGAGCAGCCACGCAGCCTCCATCCGGTCTCTACCTCTTCGGCACGGACCGCTTCGGCCGTGACGTCTTCAGCCGGGTCATCTGGGGTAGCCAGACGACGCTGCTGGTCGCGGTGTGCAGCGTCACGATTTCGGCGCTGTTAGGTGTAACGCTCGGTCTGGTCAGCGGTTTCTACGGCGGCTGGACCGACACGATCATCGGCCGCATCTTCGACGTGCTGTTCAGTTTTCCGGCCTTGCTGCTGGCCATCGGCATCGCCGCGATGCTCGGCCCGGGCCTGACCAACGCGGTTATCGCGATCTCGGTGGTGTACGCGCCGCTCTTCGGGCGGGTGATTCGCGGCCCGACGCTGGTGGAGCGGGGCAAGGAGTACGTCGAGGCCGCGCGGGTGCTCGGCGCGCCCTCCTGGCACGTGCTGCTCTTCCACGTCTTCCCGAACGTGCTGTCGCCGCTGACGGTCCAGGCGACGATCACCTTCTCGCACGCGATCCTGCTGGAGGCGTACCTCAGCTTCCTGGGCCTCGGGCCGCAGCCGCCGACGCCCTCCTGGGGCTCGATGCTGCAGGAAGGGCGGACGTTCTTGGAGACGGCGCCCTGGATGAGCATCTTCCCCGGCCTCGCCATCGTAACCGCCGTGCTGGCGTTCAACCTGCTGGGCGACGGCATCCGCGACGTGCTGGACCCCCGCACCCGCGCGGAATAGGTGCTGGGTTTCGTGGATCGTGGATCGGGGATCGTGGATCGTGGATCGTGGATCGTGGATCGTGCGAATGTTGGGGTGAAAGCATGCAAATCGCAATTGTCATCCTGAGCGCAGCGAAGGATCTCACCCGCTGACGTGAGCGTTGAGCGCTAACGGATGTTGCGAGAGTTGACGGTCAGCAGATGACGCGAACTTGACGGTCAGCGGGTGAGGTCCTTCGCTGCGCTCAGGATGACATGGGGGAGTTGCGTGTTTGCTACGATGCCGCAGCGCGCGTCAGCAGGCATACTTCCACGATCCACCCCCGAAACCCGAAACCCGAAACCCCAAATCCTGAAACCTGAAACCCAGCATCCACGGAGGGACCATGGCAGAGGGGCCGCGTCTCGGATTCATTGGCACCGGCAACATGGGCCGCCACATGGCTCGGCACCTGCTGGAAGCCGGCCATCCGCTGACCGTTCACGACACCCGCCGCGCCGCCGCCGAAGCGCTCGAAGGGGCCGGCGCAGGCTGGGCCGAGTCGCCGGCCGAGCTTGCCGAAGCGAGCGACATCGTCTTCACGTCACTGCCGGGGCCGCCGCAGGTCGAAGCCGTCGCCCTGGGCGAGCGCGGCGTCCTGGCGAATCTGCCGGACGGCGGCATCCTGGTCGATCTCTCGACCAACTCCCCGACCGTCGTGCGGAAGCTGGCCGAGGCCGGCGCAGAACGCGGCGTCGCCGTACTCGATGCGCCGGTCTCCGGCGGGGTGTTCGGCGCGGAGTCCGGGCGGCTGGCGATCATGGTCGGCGGCGACCGCGCAGCCTTCGACCGCTGCAAGCCCCTCTTCGACGCCATCGGCGACCACGTCGTCTACTGCGGAGCCTCGGGGACGGGATCGGCCACCAAGCTCGTGAACAACATGATCTCCCTGAGCTTGAACATGCTGCTCGGGGAGGCGTTGGCGCTCGGCGTGAAGGCCGGGGTGGACCTCGCCACGCTGGTGGACGTGGTCCAGAGCAGCAGCGGGGCGACCTGGAAGCTCGGCAACAACTACCCGAAGTTCCTGTTCAAGGGGAACTTCGAGCCGGGCTTCGCGCTCGATCTCGGGGCGAAGGACTTGCGGCTCGGCACCTCGCTCGCCAAGGAGCTGGGGATGCCGCTCGACATCGCCAACCTTGTCGAGCAGCGATTCATCGAGGCGCAGTCACGCGGCTGGGGCGGCCTGCACGCCGACGTGGTGGTCAAGCTGATCGAGGAGCGCGTCGGCGTGGAGCTACGTTTGCCCGAGTAGAGGCCCTCACCCCCAGCCCCTCTCCCTGTGCGCGGGAGAGGGGAGTTGGTCGGGGCTTGCGCACCATTTCCAGGCATTGTCCAGGCGAGCGACGACCATCGTTTGCGCGCGCTCCCCCTCTCCCGCGCACAGGGAGAGGGGGTCGGGGGGTGAGGGCTTCGCCTCCGGCTACGCGTCCAGCCAGGTTGTGACCAGGCCCTGCATGAACGTGGACGGATTTGACTCGTAGCCCTTGACCCGCTTCTTGGTGACGGTGATGACGTCGCCCGAGAAGAGCCAGATCTGCGGCACCCGCTCGACGAGGAGCTTCTGCACGCGGGTGTACAGATCCTTCCGCTTCGGGATGTCCGTCAGCCCCTTGCCCTCGTCCAGCAGCTTGTCGACGTCGTCATCCTTCCAGTTGTTCTGGTTGACGCCCGAGACGTCGGCCGGGGCCGAGCGGATGCGGTTGTAGAGGAGCGTATCGGGGTCGGCGTTGCCGCCGGTGATGTTCATCGTCGTCGTGAACTGCTTGCGGTTGAACCGCTCCAGCCAGACGCCGTACTCGTACTGCTTGATCTCCAGCTCGATGCCAGCCTTCTTGACCTGATCCACGATCACCTGCGAGCCGGTGACCATCGTCGGGAAGGTCGGGATCACTTCCAGCTCGGACTTGAAGCCGTTCGGGAAGCCGGCCTTCGTCAGCAGCTCCTTGGCCTTGGCGATGTCCGGCTTGTACTCCGGCAGGCTGGCCGGGTCGAGCGCGTACTCCGAGAGGGCTGGCGGGATCGGCGCGATCAGCGAGCCGAGGCCCGAGGCTGCCACCTGCATCACCTCGGCCCGGTCGATGGCGTAGGAGAACGCCTGCCGGACCTCCAGCTTGCCCCACGGCTCCATCGCGTGGTTGATGTTCACGTAGTCGTAGCCGAGGCGCGGGCCACGGACCACGTCCAGGGTGTTGATCCCCTTGACGATCTCGAAGTTCTTGTTGTCCTCCAGCATCGCCATGTCCACATTGCCGCTGCGGAGCTGGGCGATGATGGCCGACTCTTCCGGGATGACCTGGAAGGTGATGCCGTCCAGGAAGGGCTGGCCCTGGATGTAGTAGTTCGGGTTCTTCTTCAGCTTGAGCGTCTGGTTCGGGATCCACTCTTCGAGCATGAAGGGGCCGCTGCCGCCATCGGCGTTGGCAAGGTCGCCGTTCGCCTTCTCGACGACCTCCTTCGCCACGATGCCGCCCCAGGCGGAGGCGAGGCTCGCCAGCAGGCCGGAGTCCGGCGCCGAGAGGTTCAGCACCACGGTGTACGGGTCTGGCGTGTCCACGCCGGTGATGGCGCGCAGCAGGCCCGCGCCCTGTGAGGCCGTGGCCGGATCCTTGATCCGCTCGATGGAGTACTTCACGTCGGCGGCGACCAGCTCGCGGCCGTTGTGGAACTTGATGCCCTTGCGGAGGTTGAAGGTGTACTGCTTGCCATCGCCAGAGACGGACCACTTCTCGGCAAGATCCGGCTGGATGCGCATGCCGGCGTCCGTCTGCACGAGGTAGCTGTAGATGTTCTGCGTCACGCGCTGGCGGGAGACGGCGTTGACGCGGTGCGGATCGAGGCTCGGGGCCTCCGTCGTCTTGGCAACGACGAGGATACCGCCACGCTTGCCAGGCTCGGCGACGGGCTTGGGCGCAGCAGCGGCAGGCGCGCCGGCCTGGGCGGCCTGGGCGGCCGGCGAGGCTGCTGGCGATGCAGCCGGGGAGGCCGCGGCGGCGGGTGACGCGGCTGCAGCCGGCGAGGCTGCTGCTGGAGCAGCGGCGGCCGGGGAAGCGGCAGCAGCCGGGGCGGCCGGCTTGGGCGCTTCCGTAGGCTTGGCAGCCGGGGTCGGCGGGTTGGGCGGGGCGGCTCCCGAGCCGCACGCCTGAAGAAGCCCGGATGCCAACAGCGTGCCGGTCAGCAGCAGGCCGCCGCGCAGGAACTGGCGACGCGGCAGCCGGCCGCGCAACTCGACACGTTCGGAGCTCGCCATGCTAGGCCCCCCACATTCATCGACGGCAGGGCCGCCGGAAGGGCGGTTCGTCCCTGACCGTTAGGCGGATGATAGGGGCGCGGCGAACGAGTGTCAACGGCCGGCAGAATGGGTCGTGGGTCGTGGGTCGTGGGTCGTGGGTCGTGGGTCGTGGGTCGTGGGTCGTGGGTCGTGGGTCGTGGGTCGTGGGTCGTGGGTCGTGGGTCGTG
>JADZEM010000062.1 GCA_020850535.1 Chloroflexota bacterium | reverse complement strand
TCGGTCTTCATGGCCGACTTCGAGGATGCCCTGTCCCCGACCTGGGACAACGTCGTGACCGGCCATTGGGCAGTCTCACAGGCCGTGCGCCGAACGCTCACCCACCAGACCGATGAGAAGGCGTATGCCCTCAACGACCGCATCGCCACACTCTGCGTGCGCCCGCGCGGCTGGCACCTGGTCGAGGCGCACGTGCTGGTCGATGGCCGGCCCATCAGCGCCAGCCTGTTCGACTTCGGGCTGTGGTTCTTCCACAACGCGCGCGAGTTGCTCGATCGAGGCTCGGGTCCCTACCTGTACCTGCCCAAGCTCGAGAGCCACGTCGAGGCCGCGTTGTGGAACCGCGTCTTCATCGCCGCCCAGGAGGCGCTCGGCGTGCCGCAGGGCTCGATCCGCGCCACGGTGCTGGTGGAGACGATCCTCGCCGCGTTCGAGATGGACGAGATCCTGTACGAGCTGCGCGACCACGCGGCAGGCCTGAACGCCGGTCGCTGGGACTACATCTTCAGCATGATCAAGAAGTTCCGCTCGCACGCCAGCATGGTGCTGCCGGACCGATCGCAGGTCACCATGACCGTGCCGTTCATGCGCGCCTACACCGAGCTGCTGGTGCGCACGTGCCATCGGCGCGGCGCGCACGCCATCGGCGGCATGGCGGCCTTCATCCCCTCGCGCCGCGACCCCGAGGCCAATGCGCTGGCGCTCGCGAAGGTTCGCGAGGACAAGGAGCGCGAGTCAACCGACGCATTCGACGGCACCTGGGTCGCCCACCCCGACCTCGTGCCCGTGGCGCGCGAGGTCTTCGACAGCGTGCTCGGCGAGCGTCCGAACCAGAAGGACCGGCTGCGCGCCGAGGTGCGCACCGCCGCCGCTGACCTGCTCGACGTCCGGATCGCCGGCGGCGCGGTCACCGAGGCCGGCGTACGCGCCAACGTGTCGGTCGGGCTGGCGTACCTGGCCTCGTGGCTGTCGGGCAACGGCGCGGCGGCCATCAATAACCTGATGGAGGACGCGGCCACCGCCGAGATCAGCCGCTCCCAGCTGTGGCAATGGCGCGTTCACGGCGTGCCGCTCGATGATGGTGCCCCATTGACCGCCGAGCGCTACCGTGCCATCCGCGACCAGGAACTCGCCGCGCTGCGTGCTGGCTCACCGTCCGCCCCGTGGTCCGACGCCTCCACGCTGCTCGACGAGCTGGTGCTGTCCGACGAGTTCACCGAGTTCCTGACGCTCGGCGCGTACGAACGGCTGGCCTGATCGGCATCCGAAGTCCGTCCCCCGCCTGCCGCCCGGCATATCCTGCCAGCGTCAGAGACTGATTCCTCCACCATCCGGTAGCATGCCCGCGATGACGCGCGCTCCGTCCACCACCTGCCTCCTGGTGGCCGCGGTCGTCGTCGCCGGCTGCTCGACGCCGTCGCCATCGGCCAGCCCCACACCTCCGGCCAACCAGACGCCCAGCCAGTCCGTTGTCAGCCGACCGTCCCCGACGCCGGCACCGGAGCTGACCGCGACGGCCCTGTCCTCGCTGCTGGACCCGAACGTCATGTCCGATGACCTGGCCGCCATCGCCCAGGTGGCCGACGACTTCGGTGGCAGCCGCGCAACCGGTACGGCCGGGTTCGATGACTCCCTGGACTACGTCGTCCGTGAACTGACCGCCGCAGGCTACGAGGCCGACATCGTCGGATTCCCGGCCGATGGCCAGCAGAGCCAGAACCTGCTGGTCGAACGTGCCGGCACGGGAAGCGGCGTGCTGATCCTCGGCGCGCACCTCGATTCGGTGGCGGACAGCCCCGGCATGAACGACAACGCCACCGGCGTGGTCGCGCTGCTGTCCATCGCCCGGGCACTGATCCGGCTGCCCGCGCCGATCCTGACCGTTCGCTTCGCGTTCTGGGGCGCGGAGGAGGGCGGGCCATTCGGTTCCGCGGCATACGTCGCCTCGCTCGACGCCGACGCGCGCGCCGAGATCCGGGCCTACATCAACGCCGACATGATCGGATCACCCAACGGCATCACATTCGTGTACGACGAGCCCGGGGCTGCACCAGGATCGGATGCGATCACCAACGTCATCTCCGGTTACTTCCGACTGCGCGGTCGGCCATGGGAGCCGATCGATCTCGCCGGCGACTCCGACCACGGGCCGTTCACCGAGGCCGGCATCCCGACCGGCGGGTTGTTCGCCGGTGGCATCGAGCCGGTGACGCCCGAACAGGCCACGCGCCACGGGGCGATCGCGGGCCAGCCAGCGGACCCGTGCAGTCACAAGGCCTGCGACACCCTGACCAACGTGAACCTGGCGCGCCTGGCCCTGCTGACCGACGCCCTGGCGGCATCCCTCGTCAACCTGGCCGCCAAGTCGGCCAGCTGACCGATCAGAACGGCATCACCCCGATCGGAGGCGTGCGCCGAGGCAGGGGCGGATGGGCGAGATACGCTCGATAGATCGGGGCCAATGACACCCGCGTCGCGGCCTGCAGGTGGCGCAGGAGGGCCTCGCCCGTGACGAAGCCGTATCGATGTCGCACCACCCAGTCCCGCATGGCGGCGAAGAAGGCCTCATCACCCATGGCCGCGCGGATCACGTTGAGGAACTCGGTGCCGCGATAGAAGACGGTGTGGAAGTAGCCGTCGCAACTGGACCAGTCGCCGCCGGTGACGGGACCCGCCGGCCAGGCGAAGACGTCGCTGTCCACCGGTCGCGTCGAGCACTGCCGCTCGTCGATGCCCATCAGCCAGCGCGCGGCGAAGTCGGCGAAGCCCTCGTCCAGCCAGGGCTCGTGCTGCTGATCGTTGCCCAACTGAGCGTAGAACCACTGGTGCGCGACCTCGTGGTAGACGACGTAGCG